>CAZXBG010000011.1:0-39226 GCA_964638865.1 uncultured Chitinophagales bacterium
GAATAAATCCGGGTGATGTGCAGTATACCTTAAAAAATGTAATTAAAATTGTTTCAGGTTCTGATGCAGAAGCTTTGGAAAATATCAGTGCCATTTATTCTGAAATTATTATACCCGGAGTTTATCAGGCTTCCAGTATTAAAGTTGCCGAAGCAGCAAAAATTCTAGAAAATACACAACGCGATCTTAATATCGCCTTAATGAATGAATTATCCATCATTCTGGATAAGATGAATGTAAATACTTACGAAGTAATTGAAGCTGCAGGAACAAAATGGAATTTTCATAAATATAAACCGGGCCTGGTTGGGGGGCATTGTATTGGTGTTGATCCTTATTACCTGACTTACAAAGCAATAGAACTTGGATATGAACCATATGTTATTTTAGGCGGAAGAAAGGTGAATGATAATATGGCTTTTTATGTTGCCAGACGCTGCATGCAGAAATTAATTGAAGCCGGAAAAAATCTTACTGATTCGAGAATATTAGTTATGGGATTAACGTTCAAGGAAAATGTAAGTGATATTCGAAATTCAAAGGTGGCAGATCTTGTTCAGGAATTATTATCTTTTGGATTGCATGTGGACGTTACAGAACCAAATGTAAGCTCAAATGAAGTGAAATCAGAATATAACTTTGAACTTCTGGAGGAAGTAAAGGATAAATACGATGCCATTATCATTGCAGTTGCGCACAAAGAATACCTGACATTGGAAGAAGATTATTTTCTGTCACTTGCCAAAGAGAACTGTTTGTTAATAGATATAAAGGGAATTTATAGAAATAAATTTACTAAATTTAATTATTGGTCATTATAAAATAAGTAACTTGAAAAAATCAATTTTAATTACAGGAGGAGCCGGATTTATCGGTTCGCATCTGGTGCGATTATTTGTAAATAAATATCCTGATTATCAGATCATAAATCTGGATAAACTTACATACGCCGGAAACCTTGCAAATCTTACTGATATTGAAAAAAAAGAAAATTATTCTTTTGTAAAAGGAGATATTGTTGATGCTGATTTTATAGGACATTTTTTTGAAGAAAATGAAATTGATGGAATTATTCACCTTGCCGCTGAGAGTCATGTTGATCGTTCTATTTCCAATCCTATTGAATTTGTGATGACCAATGTTGTAGGTACTGTTAATTTATTAAATGCTGCAAAACTTAAATGGAAAGATAATATTGATGGTAAATTATTCTACCATGTTTCCACTGATGAAGTTTATGGAAGTTTAGGTGAGGAAGGTTTTTTTTATGAAAATACCAATTACGATCCTCATTCCCCTTATTCCGCTTCAAAAGCCTCAAGCGATCATTTTGTGAGAGCATACCACGATACCTATAAATTGCCCGTTGTTATTTCTAATTGTTCGAATAATTATGGATCTTTTCAATTTCCTGAAAAATTAATTCCTCTTGCCATCAATAATATTAAAAATAATAAAGCGATACCGGTTTATGGCAAGGGAGAAAATGTACGTGACTGGCTTTGGGTGGAAGACCATGCAAGGGCAATTGATACTATTTTTCACTCAGGCAAGATAGGCGATACCTATAATATAGGTGGGTTTAATGAATGGAAAAATATTGACCTTATAAAATTATTGTGTAAGATAATGGATAACAAATTGCTGCGTATTAAAGGAACTAGTGAAAAGCTGATAAGTTATGTTACCGACCGTGCAGGTCATGATTTGAGATATGCAATTGATGCCTCCAAATTAACCGGGGATCTGGGTTGGAAACCTTCACTGCAATTTGAAGAAGGGTTGGAAAAAACGGTGGATTGGTATTTAAACAATGAAGATTGGCTTAAAAATATTACTAGCGGCGATTATAAAAAATATTATGATAGTCAATATGCATCAAGATAGTTTTTATGGGAACCTTTTTCGGTAAATTATTTGAACACAAACACCTTCTCGATTTCAGTGTTTTAAATGCGGATATGCACTCCCATTTAATTCCTAACATCGACGATGGTTCAATTAGTGTTCAGGAAACCAGGAATATGATTACCGGGCTACAAGCTATGGGTTTCAAAAAATTTATCACTACGCCTCATATTATGCCTGAAGTATTTAAAAATACTACTGAAATAATTGAGAACGCTTGCGTAAAACTTAATGAAGAGATAGCGGCAGATGGTGAGCAACAGGTAATTGCCGCTGCAGAATATTATATCGATGAACAATTTGCAAACAGGGTGCGCAGTGAGGAACGTTTTTTAACCTTTGGTGAAAATTATATTCTGATTGAAGTTAATATGATGGCAAAGGAGAAACGACTGGAAGAGGTTTTATTTGAACTTAATTTAAGAGGATATATACCTGTGTTGGCGCATGTGGAGCGATATCCCTATATGTATGAAGGAAATTCCTTAAATTATTATTCCGGTTTAATGGACGCAGATGTGCTATTACAGGTAAATTTGCGTTCATTCACCGGACAATACGGCGAAATACAAAAAAAGATAGCAAGGCAACTTGCAGAGCATAATATGATAAATTTTCTGGGGACAGATATTCATCATGAAAATCAGTTGCCTGTAATTCACCAATCGTTAAAGGATCCCTATGTGCAAAAATTATTGGCAAATAATACATTGATGAATAAGCAACTTTAACCGAAAAAAACATTATCTAAATAATTTAATAATTGTTAAAATATGCCTTTTACTGAAACCCCGATACCAGACCTTTTTGTTTTTGAGCCAAAAATATTTGAAGATGCTAGGGGGTATTTTTTTGAATCTTTTAATTCGGCATTATTTGCGGAAAGAAATATCAATGTCAATTTTGTTCAGGACAACCAGTCGAAATCCACTTATGGTGTTTTGCGCGGGTTGCATTATCAGCTTAATCCTTTCGCACAGGCAAAATTAGTGCGTGTAATTTCCGGCGAGGTGTTGGATGTTGCAGTGGACATACGACAAAATTCACCAACCTATGGTCAGCATTTTTCCATATTGTTGTCGGCGGAAAACAAAAAACAACTCTATATACCAAGAGGATTTGCACATGGTTTTATTGTAGTAAGCGAAACTGCAGAATTTTTTTATAAATGTGATAATTATTATTCGAAAGAACACGATGCCGGAATTATTTATAACGACCCAACTTTAAAAATTGATTGGCGCCTGGAAACAGATAAAATTCTGGTCTCTGAAAAAGATAAAAATTTACCTGAATTTATAGCCTCAAAAAACAATTTTATTTAACCTAAAAAATATTTCGCGGCAATTAATTTTCAAATAATTTCGCGGCCTAAAATCATGTCAAAAATACTCATAACAGGAAGCAACGGACAACTCGGGAGCGAATTGCAGGATATTGCAAAACACAATAAACAGCATGAATATGTGTTTGTTGATGTTGATGATCTGGATATTACAGAATCCAATGCTGTTGATACTTTCTTTTCGCTATACCGGTTCGACTTTTGTATCAATTGTGCGGCATACACTGCTGTAGATAAAGCGGAAACAGATCATCAATTGGCCTTTAAAATAAATGTGACCGGAGTTGAACATCTTGCAAAAGCTTGTCAGAAAAATAATGCAGTATTTATTCATATCTCCACAGATTTTGTTTTTGATGGAGAAGCAAATGAACCATACAATGTTGATCATGCCGTAAACCCGATAAGTATTTATGGCCAAACTAAAGCAGAAGGTGAATACCGTGCTTTATCCCTTAATGAAAAAACAATTCTAATAAGAACAAGCTGGGTATATAGTTTTTACGGCCACAATTTCGTAAAAACTATGCTTCGGCTTGGAAAAGAAAAATCAGCGCTGAATGTTGTAGATGATCAGATGGGTGTGCCAACTTACGCCGGAGATCTGGCTGCTGTTATTTTCAAATTTATTGCTGATGTTGATAATATAGAATTTGGAATTTATCATTATTCCAATGCAGGTGTTACTACCTGGTGTGGATTTGCAAAAGAGATTATGCAATTATACGGATTAACCTGTACAGTAAATCCAATTAATACAGATCAATATCCAACACCGGCAAAAAGGCCAAGATATTCCTTGTTAAATACAGAAAAAATAAAACAGGTATTACAAATTGAAATACCCGATTGGAAAAATTCATTAAATCATGTAATTCAACTTATAAAAAATAACGAAATGCTAGAAAAAATTGATGTAAATAAAATTATTGCTATAGCTGAGGAAGCCGGTAGAGAGATTATGAAAATTTATGAAACAGGCGACTTTGCTATCACCGATAAAAGTGATAACTCTCCTTTAACCAAAGCTGATAAAGCGGGAAATGCTGTTATAGTTAACGCGTTACAAGAGTTTTATCCGGACATTCCTATTATTTCCGAAGAAAATAAAATGATAGACTACAGCGACAGAAAAGATTGGGTATATTTTTGGCTTGTAGATCCTTTGGATGGTACTAAGGAATTCATTAAAAAGAATGGAGAATTCACAGTAAACATTGCACTTATTCGCAATGGAAAACCGGTTTTGGGTGTTGTGGGAATTCCGGCAAAAAACCAAATGTATTATGCAGTTGAAAATAAGGGTGCATTTAAAATTGATGAGGATGGAAATAAAATAAAATTAGAAGTGAACGCTCCTAAAGAAAATGAGATCGCATTGATAGGAAGTCGCTCACACCCTTCTCCTGAATTTGATGCCTATTTAAAAGAAATGGAACGGAAATATAAAACAGTAAATTTTGTTCCTGCGGGAAGTTCCTTAAAATTCTGTTTGGTTGCAGAAGGTAAAGCAGATGTATATCCGCGGTTAGGCCCAACCATGGAATGGGATACTGCAGCGGGTCATGCGCTTGTTTTAGAGGCAGGAGCCAGAGTAAAAGTATACGGCGGAGTTACTGATCTTCAATACAACAAGGAAAATTTACTGAATCCATTCTTTATTGTAGAAAGAAATAATTGAGGATTAATATTTGCAAAATAAATGCATATTTGTGACATGGCATTTTAACAACTAACCCGGTTTTTCGCCGGGTTTTGTTTTTCTGATTTTTGTTCCTGTCTACCATTGCGGCTTATTTTTTCTATTTTCGCTCCTACAAACTATACAGCATGAGAAAACTTTCAGCCGGTTTTTTAAGTTTATTTATTTATTTGGTTTCTTCCGCACAAACCGCAGAAACAGTGATAGATTCCGCCATTGCGGCTCCTCCTGTGTTAACAGAACGCCAGCTAGGTCTTCAAAAAAGGAGGGCAATGGAAAACAGCACACTGCTGAGTAATGTAGAATTTACAAATATTGGTCCTACCATTATGAGCGGACGTGTGACAGACTTAGAAGTTAATCCAAAAGATCCAGCAAAATTTTATGTATCCTATGCCAGTGGGGGATTGTGGTATACTGAAAACAATGGTCAATCATTTACTCCTCTATTTGATCAGGAGGATGTAATTACAATTGGTGATTTTGCAGTGGACTGGACAAACAATATTATTTGGGTAGGAACCGGTGAAGTAAATAGCTCTCGGTCGAGTTATGCCGGTATTGGAGTTTATAAATCCATTGATGGTGGCAAAAGCTGGGAATATTGTGGGTTGCCTGAATCGCATCATATAGGAAGGATTGTAATAAATCCAAGAAATCCTGATATGGTTTATGTGGCAGTTTTGGGACATTTATATACTCCAAATGCAGAAAGAGGAGTGTATAAAACCATTGATGGGGGTAAAACATGGAAACAAACTTTATTTATTGATGAAAATACCGGTGCAATTGATCTGTTGATTGATCCAAATGTTCCCGATTTTTTATATGCCTGCACCTGGCATCGTGAGCGACGTGCTTGGAATTTTATTGAATCCGGTTCGGGTTCGGGAATTTATAAATCTGTAGATCAGGGAGAGACCTGGAATTTGCTTACAAAAAATGGTTCCGGTTTTCCGCAGGGGGAAGGTATTGGAAGAATTGGAATAGCAGTTTCTTACCAGCGGAACAATATCGTTTATGCTGTGGTAGATAATCAAACTCCAAAGGAAATAGATCCTGCGGAAAGAATGCGCAAGGCGGATGAAGCAATTTTTAATATGGATTCACTTAAAGTGATCACCAAAGAAAAATTTGCCCTACTTGATAATGAACAGTTATCTAAATTTTTGGAAAAAAATAAATTCCCGGAACAAGAAACGGCGGCTATCTTAAAAGAAAAAGTAGCGAATGAAGAATATTTACCAACCGTGCTAACAGATTTTTTAAATGATGGCGGTTACGTTTTTAATTTGCCTATAAAAGGTTGCGAAATTTACCGAAGCGATGATGGCGGAACAACTTGGTACCGAACGCATGATAGTTATCTCGATGGCGCCTTTTTTACCTATGGTTATTATTTTAGCACGATTAAAGTCAGTTCGAAAAATGATAATAAAATTATTGTTTCTGCATTTAATGCATTGTTGAGTGAAGACGGTGGCAAAACATTTAAAAATATAGATGGTGATAACGTACATGCTGATCACCATGCAGCATGGATGAATCCTGCAAATGATAAACATATTATTGTTGGAAATGATGGTGGAGTTAACATCAGTTATGATAATGGAAAAAATTGGTATCTGGCAAATAATCCTGCTGTTGGACAATTTTATTCTGTTGCCGTAGATGATGCAAAACCGTATAATGTTTATGGCGGATTACAAGACAACGGTGTTTGGACGGGGCCGTCAAATTATAAAAAAAGTAATTATTGGTTTACCTCCGGAAATTATCCCTATAAACCCATATATGGTGGTGATGGAATGCAGGTACAGGTAGATACACGAAATAATGAAACAGTTTATGCCGGTTATCAGTTTGGTTATTATGCACGTTTAAATAAAAATTCGGGAAAGGAAGAGTTAAATATTCGTCCTGCTACAAGATTTGGGGAGTCGCCGCTCCGTTATAACTGGCAAACACCAATTGTTTTAAGCAAACACAATCAGGATATTTTGTATTACGGTTCCAATAGATTTCACAGATCTTTAAATAAAGGAGAGAATTTAATTACTTTAAGTGATGATCTTTCTAATGGAAAAAAAGAAGGTGATGTTGCTTATGGTACCATCACTGCAATTTCTGAATCATCACTAAAATTTGGATTGATTTATTGTGGAACAGATGATGGCAATGTTTGGGTGAGCAAAGACAATGGATACAACTGGAATAAAATAAATGTGTTCATTAAAAAGGAAATGCCACCTACAAAAGCAAAAACACCTCCACCGGCTGTAAATACAGTTCCCGATGGATTGTGGGTGAGCAGAGTTGTTGCCGGCAGATATAATGAATCTTCAGTGATTGTTTCCTTAAACGGATATAGAAATGATGATTTTAATCCCTATCTTTTTCTAAGCGACGATTATGGATTAACATGGACACAAATTGGAACTGATCTTCCCTCTGAACCAATAAATGTTGTTAAAGAGGATCCTAAAAATTATAATATCATTTATGTTGGAACTGATAATGGACTTTATATTTCATTAAACAGGGGTAGAAATTTTATGAACTTCAGTGCAGGTTTACCGCGTGTTGCTGTGCATGATCTTGCAATACAAGAAAGAGACAATGAATTGGTAATTGCAACACATGGCAGAAGTTTATATAAGGTTGGGCTGGATGAAGTTCAGGTTTTGGATGCACAGCTTTCAAAAGATATCTATTTGTTTGCGATAAAGGATATCACCTACGACGAAAATCTCGGTAAACAATTTAATGTTTTTAACGACATTTATATTTATGATCAGGTGATCGCTTATTTTGTGAAATCACCTGGAGTTATAACAATTCAAATTGCAACAGATGATGGTACTATAATAAACGAAATGACTGATAGCGCAGAAGCAGGAATAAATTATTTAAAATATGACCTGAGTTTTGACAGCAGATATGAAGCTGTATACGAAAATTATTTAAATAACCAACCTGTTGATGGAATGCGAAAAGTTGCAGATGTTAAGGCCTCTGATAATGGTAAATTTTATGTAAAACCAGGGAAATTCCAAATTAAAATGTCTACAGAGAGTTTGAATAATGTAGTGGAGAATTTTACGGTTGTAAAAATGGATTGAATTTAATTTGGGAAGCAGACCCTTCAATAAATGTTGCATAGGTCAATAGCATAAGAATTGGATGTTGGTGTTTTATTTAATTGTTTAGTCTTTATTTAATGATAAAGTTTGAGGAAAAAACCTATCATAAAATGTTTGCGCCATTCCTATCAATTCCTTCATTTCAAAAGGCTTTTCAATAAAGTGATCCGCACCGGCTTCAGTGCACCGATTTTTAGCTATAGGATCTGCAGAGATCATTAGAATGGGGATATGCTTAAATTCTTCTTTTGCTTTCAGTTCTCTGCATATATCACAACCATCTGCCCCGGAAAGATGCATATCCATTATAATGATGTGAGGATTATCATTCATTATTGCAGCCTCAATATTATTAACATTGTCTCTGGTTGATACTGTGTAGCCGATATTTTTTAACATCGCACTTATAACAAAGAGAATATCCTCATTATCGTCAATGACAAGTATATGAAAATCTATTTTTGACATATCTTCCATGTTATTTAATTTCTGTCTTTGGGAGCGAAAAATAAAAAATTGATCCCTTTGGTGTTGCACTTTTAACTCCTATTTTACCACCATGTCTTTGAATAATTTCTGAAGCAATAAATAGGCCGATTCCAAAGCCAGGAAAAGTTTTTTCGTTTTTTCCCTCCACCCTATAAAAACGTTCAAATATTTTTTGCTGGTCTGCCTTTGATATACCAATACCCCTGTCTTCTACAGATACAATTACATGGTCATCGATAATATCGGATTCTATATAAATTTCCAGACTATTTGGAGCATATTTAATGGCGTTGGTTAGGAAATTTGTCAACACTTGTCCAATTCTGATCCTATCAGCAACTACAATTCCATTGTTAATTTGTGAAAAGGTAATTTTATGGTCCGGATTTACATAACTTATTTCACTAATTACCTCTTCTATTAATTGGGTGATACAAAATTCTTGTTTTTGCAATAAAAGATTTCCTGATTTTATTTTTGAAAGATCCAATAGCTCACCAATTAAATTGGTGATTTTATTTATTTGATTATTTAATTTATCAAGTGAACTGGTAAGGAAAGCATTTTCATTACCTGAATACATTGATTGTAATAATTGCACATAACCTTTAATTGATGTCATAGGAGTTTTAAGTTCATGGCTCGCCATTTTGATAAAATAATCTTTTTGTTGATCCTGTTCTCGCAAGTCATTTATATCTGTACTGGTGCCAACCCACATTTGAATATCTCCATTACCATCTCTCTGTGGGATCGCTCGGCTTAATTGCCATCTGAATTCACCATCAAACCTTCCGAAACGATGCTCAAAAAGGAAATCAGTTCCTGTTAAAATCGATTCGTTCCATAACTTTAAATTCGCTTCGCGGTCTTCTGGATGAACAATTTGAATCCAACCGTCTTGTAATAAATTTTCAGAAGACAACCCTGAATAGTCATAAACAGATTGATTAAAATAATTCAGTTTTCCATCTGCATCTGCAGTCCAGATAAATTGAGGCATGGAATCAGCCAGTAACCTAAATTTGAGCTCCCTTTCCTTTAAATTCTGCTGGTAATTTATTTCTTCAGAAATATCGCGTATGGTGCCGGTAAGTTTGATCGGATTTTTTTGTTCATCGTAAAATACTTTTCCCTTACCTTCTATCCATCGCAGTGAATTCTTATTAGTATATATCCTGGTTCGGTAATGCAATAAACCAGTTTTAAATGCAATTTTGTATGCCTGTTCTGTAATTGCCCTGTCGCCGGGATGCAAATGACTTGTAAGTTGTTCATGCGACAATTCTATGAATTCATCATAACCCAGGATATTTAAATATTTTAGTGAATATTTTGGAGTTTTTGTGAGCCAGTCCAATTCCCAGATTCCCAATCCGCCGGCTTCAATTATTATATTTAGTTTTTCGTCTTCCTCTTTTAATTTTGTTTCATGAAGTTTGCGATCATTTATATCTACACAGGCCCCAATATATCCTTCAAAAACTCCTTCAGTTGTATATCTGGGAACACCCTTATCTGAGATCCAGCGATATTCCCCATCAAAACAATTTAAGCGATATTCCATATAAAATTCTTCTCGCTTTTCGAATGCATTATTATATGTTTCTATGCAATGGGAAAGATCATCCTGATGCACTCCCTTTATCCAGCCATCCCCCATTTCATCCTCCAGGGTTTTTCCTGTAAAGTTGAGCCAGGCGGTGTTAAAAAAATTACATTTTTTGTCGGCTCCCGACATCCAAATAAATACCGGTGCTTCATTTGCAATTTTTCGGAATCGTCTTTCACTTTCATCAATTTTATTATAGGCATTTATAAGGAACTCTTCCGCTTTTTTCTGGTCGTGAACATTTGTAAATGAACCTATCCATTTAATAATATTGCCTTCTTTATCTTTAAATGGTTCTCCCTTACCTTGAAACCAATTATAGATGCCTTCTTTATTTTTAAACCGCAATTCAATGGAATAATTTTTTCCACTCTCTAAACATTTAGTCCAATCTGCAATTACATTTGGCAGATCATCAGGATGTGTTATTTTTTCAAAGGTAATTGCATCATAGGGGTCAAGACCTGTAAATTCTGCCCATCTGTCGGAAGCAAATGTTTGATTTCCTAAACTATCTGTAGCCCAAACTAATTCCGGAAGTGAATTTGCCAATTGCCTAAATTGTATTTCACTTTCCTCTACTTCTTTTCTTAATTTAACATGATAAGTTACCTCTGTTGCAATTGCATTTATCCCTTTAATGGTGCCATCAGTTTCCCGTAAGGGGACTAGCACTGCACTGAGGTAAATGTTTTGTAATTTCCCATTTCGCATTAGATTAACCTTTAATTCCTCCGATTTAAAATTTTGACCTGTATCAAAAACATTATCCATTATAGACTCAAATCCTTGATTTGATAATTCTGGCATTGCATCGAAAACATTTTTATTTAATATTTGTTCTGCAGTTCTGGAAAGTAAATTCAACATTAATTCATTAACAATAGTAACAATATGATCTTTCCCAATAAAAATACATTTTGCTACAGGAGATTGCAAGATGCTATTTAAATATTGTTCATTACTGAGTTCTAATAATTTAATTGTCTTTACTTTCTCGGTAGTTTCGCAGCAGGTTACTAAAACTCCATTTATTTCATTAAAATCGTTGTGCACAGGACTATAACTAAAAGTCCAGTACACATCTTCTATTTTCCCATTCCTAAATATTGGAATTAGTTGATCTTCACTCCATATAGGTTTTCCTTCATTAAAAACTTGGTTAATTAATGGGTTAATAATATCCCATATTTCCGGCCAGGCATCTTTTGCAGGCAATCCCAATATTCCTGGATGTTTCCCATCCATGCCTAATGAGGGTCTATATGCATCATTATAAAAACAGGTTAGCTCCTCACCCCAAAATAGAAACATCGGGAACTTTGAATTTAATATTACCGACAAAGTTGTTCGAAGCGTTGAAGGCCAGTTGTCATAGTGTCCCAAATGGCTTTCGGACCAATCCCTATGTATTATAAGATTGCCCATTTCACCTGATCCCAGAAATAATTTTTCTAGAGCCGATGTGTTAGACGTACTTACTTTTTGCATAAAATATTTTAAAAATAAAGGTTAAGGTAATTATAATTAACAATATTAAATGCAATTATAAAATTTTATTAAATGAATAACGCCTATTTTTTTACTTTCCAAAAGTATTTGATGTTGAATACTATTTATAAGTTTAAATTTTCACCAAATAATATACCACAATTTCATTAAATGTACAGTTAAAGGGTGCATAGGTGCAATATTTTTTACAAATTTCACTTGTGGAAATATTGTAGAAAAATATCTACATCAGTAGGGAATTTATTTCACATTTTCCCCTGCATTTTTAAAAATCAGAAATGCTACAGTATTGCTACATTATTTCAACAACAATGCAGAATAGGTTTGCAAAATAAATATTTTTTTTAAACAATTAAACTTTAAAAAATGAAAAAAATTAGATTTATTTCAGCGTTGCTCGCTGTACTGAGCATCTTTGCGGGTTGTCAGAAAAATGATTTAACATTGCCACTCTCTAACGACCCCACTTCTGATCTTTTAATGGGAAAGTTGGATCCTGCAGAATTTATTGTTGCCGAAAATTTTGTAGATGTTGTAAGTAATCCTTATTTCTTTCTCAATGTTGGCGATACCTTGTATTACGAACTTATCGGGGTGGAGGATGGGGAACCTGTTTTTGAAGAAAGTTATGTAGCCGTAACCAACGATGTGAAAGTAATTGAAGGCATTAATTGCACTGTGGTTCGTGATGCTGTTTTTGAAGATGGTACACTAGTGGAAGATACTTACGACTGGTATGCACAGGACAAATTTGGCAATGTTTGGTATATGGGGGAAGATACAAAAGCTTATTTTGAGGATGGAACATTTACCACTGCAGGTTCATTTGAACATGGAGTAGACGGCGCTACCGGTGGAATTCAAATGCTTGCGGATCCGGCTTCCCATATCGGACATCAATATCAACAGGAAAATTATCCCGGATTTGCGGTGGATAGAGCTAAAATAATTAGTGTGGATGCAACAGTAACCATTGGATTAGGCACCTTTACCGGTTGCATTAAAATTGCAGAAACTTCGCCACTCGCTCCCGGTATTTTAGGGTTTAAGTACTACTATCCCGGATTAGGTCAGGTATTTTCCATTACTACCATTGGTGGTGAGGAGCAGCAGGAACTTGTAGGCTATTAATTTTTATTTTTGCTAATTTCGGATCCTCAATTTGCGAAATGCTGCAGATTGAGGATCCTTTTTATATTAACTAATGTAAAAGACTTTATTTTTTAACAAAAGCAACATGGTCAATAATATTTTTTTATTAAATTAAATGCCCGACCAGCCCGGAAAAAGCGCCGAAAGCCGCTTTTTAGCCCTGATTGCAGTGGAAACCCCTGCCTAAGACGATTTTTTGGTATTAGGTCAGATTTTTTGGTTTCGACAAATTAGCTGTTAGTTAACTTAAAAACAGGCAGGGTTGCAACGGAAAGCAGGGGCGCGCTGCTTTAAAAACGCCGCGGATTGAGCTTCCTGATCTGATTGTTGGTAGGTAGTTAATCTATTTCGGTAAGATACTTGTCTATTTGAAGAAAACTACCGATATTTGCACTCTCATTTTAATAAGCATGGCAAGAGTTTGTGATTTAACAGGAAAAAGGACGGTTAGCGGGAACAATGTTTCTCACTCGAATCGTAGGACCCGCCGCAAGTTTTACCCGAATTTGCAGGATAAAAAATTCTTCATAGCTGAAGAAAATCGTTGGGTTACGCTAAAAGTGGCTACCACCACGTTGAAAACTATCAACAAAAAAGGTATTAGCGCCTATTTGAAGGAATTGCGCGCAGCAGGCAAAATAATTAAACTTTAAATCTTTTATAAGAGATGGCAAAGAAGAGTAAAGGAAACAGAGTTCAGGTAATTTTAGAGTGCACTGAGCAGAAAAATACCGATGTTCCCGGTATCAGTCGCTATATTACCACCAAAAGCAGACGTAATACGCCTGACAGGGTTGAGTTTAAAAAATACAATCCGTATTTGAAGAAAGTAACCGTTCACAAAGAAATTAAATAACCTAAAGGAGGTATACTATGGGAAAAATAAGTAAAAATGCCCGTGTTTCCGGCGGTGGAAAAGGAAAAATTTCCGGCGGTGGAAAAGAAATGGTAAAAGTAATTGTTACCGAAAAATCGGCTAAAACCGGTGCCTACATCTTCAAAGAACGTATTGTTCACAAAGACAAGGTGCAGGATGTATTAAAAGGTAATGCTTAATTTCACTGGCTTACAATATTTAAAGCTTCTATGAAAGTAGAGGCTTTTTTTGTACCCCTAACTTAAAATTTCATGGGTTTATTCAGCATATTTAAAAAAGAACAAAAAGAAGATCTCAATAAGGGTTTGGAGAAATCTAAACAGAGCATTTTTTCAAGGATCACAAAAGCGATCGCGGGAAAAAATAAGGTGGATGATGATTTTTTGGATGAACTGGAAAATATTCTGATTTCCAGCGATGTTGGTGTGGAAACTACACTTAAAATTATAGACAGATTAACAAAAAGAGTTGCCGGAGAAAAATATTTTGGTTCGGGTGAATTAAATGAAATATTAAAAGAGGAAGTAGTGAAATTACTTTCTGAAAATAATACACCTGATTTTACAACATACGAAGTTCCTGCAAATACAAAACCGTATATTGTTTTGGTTGTTGGTGTAAATGGTGTGGGCAAAACTACAACCATCGGAAAACTCGCTTATCAATTTAAACAAAACGGAAAAAAAGTATTATTAGGTGCAGCAGATACATTTCGCGCCGCAGCAGTTGATCAATTAACAATTTGGGCCGATAGAGTGGGCGTTCCTATTATAAAACAGCAAATGGGTGCAGACCCCGCTGCAGTTGCATTTGATACTGTTAATGCAGCAATAACACATGATGCAGATGTTGTGTTAATTGATACTGCCGGAAGATTACACAATAAAATAAATCTGATGAACGAATTATCAAAAATAAAAAGGGTAATTCAGAAAGTATATCCCGATGCACCACATGATGTATTATTGGTATTGGATGCATCTACCGGACAAAATGCATTTGAACAAGCTAAACAATTTACAGCTGCCACTGAAGTTACTTGTATAGCACTTACAAAATTAGATGGAACTGCAAAGGGTGGAGTTGTGTTAGGTATTGCAGATCAATTTAAAATTCCGGTAAAATATATTGGAGTGGGAGAAAAGATTCATCAGTTGCAGGTGTTTAATAAGGCGGAGTTTGTTGATTCACTATTAGGCTGACGCCTAAGAATGGACCAATGAACAGCCGAAAAAATTGTACCAATGTACCAATTAACAGCCGGAAGAATGTACCAATTAACAGCCGGAAGAATGTACCAATTAACAGCCGAAAAATAAATTGAGAGTGGAGAGAGAATTAAGAATGAAAAAAATTGTATAACACATTAAATATCAACAGTAGCTTTTAAATTTTAATTAAAAAATAAAATTTCAACATATTGATCAAGTGAATAGCCGAAGGCTGCGAGTAATTTGGATTCATTGGTACATTGGTACATTTTTTCGGCTGTTAATTGGTACATTTTATAAATCACATTATTTTAAATGAAAGTTCGGACACTACGTAAAGACAAAGTAAACATTATAACACTAGGTTGCAGTAAAAATACTGTAGACAGTGAGGTTTTATTGTCGCAATTGAATGCGAATGATATTGATGCGCATCACCAGAGGGGAAAGGATGATTGTAATATTATTATTGTGAATACTTGTGGATTTATTGATAATGCAAAACAGGAATCCATTGATACTATCTTAAATTATGCGGAAGCGAAAGCGAATGGAGAGATAGATAAATTATATGTTACAGGTTGTTTAAGTCATAGATATAAAGACGAACTGCAATTGGAAATACCCGAAGTGGATGCATGGTTCGGCACTATGGAATTACCTCAAATGCTCAAAAGATTTAATGCCGATTATAAACATGAACTGATAGGTGAACGCCGCATTTCCACACCAAGTCATTATGCCTATTTAAAAATTTCGGAGGGTTGCAACAGAACCTGTTCTTTTTGTGCTATACCTTTAATGAGAGGAAATCATGTTTCGAAAACAATGGAAGAAATAGTGAAAGAAGCAAAATATTTAGCGAGCATTGGAGTAAAAGAAATTATGCTGATTGCGCAGGAATTAACTTATTATGGATTAGATATTTATAAAAAAAGAACACTGCCGGCATTATTATATGCATTAAATGAAGTGGAAGGCATTGAGTGGATACGTTTGCATTATGCCTATCCTTCAAAATTCCCTTTGGAAATAATTGATGCAATCAAAAATTGTGATCATGTTTGTAATTATCTGGATATGCCTTTACAACACGCAAGTAATAATATATTGCAGGCTATGAACAGACAAATATCAAAGGAAGAAACGATAGAACTCATCAATAACATAAGATCTAAAATACCGGATATTGGTCTTCGCACAACAATGCTGGTAGGTTTTCCGGGTGAAACGGAGGAGGATGTAAACGAACTTGCAGAATTTGTTGAACAAATGCAATTTGACCGCCTGGGAGTATTTACCTATTCGCATGAAGAAGGCACAAGCGGATATTTATTAAAGGATGAAATTTCGGCAGAAGAAAAAAGTGTTAGAGCTGCACGTATTATGGAGGTGCAACAACAGATATCGTTTGATAAAAATCAGCAAAAAGTAGGTAAACAATTTAAGGTGCTTATTGATAGGGTAGAAAGTAATAATTTTGTTGGCAGAACAGAATTTGATTCACCTGAAGTAGATAATGAAGTTTTAATTGATGCGTCTAAATATTATTTACGTGTTGGTGATTTTGCTTTGATCAAAATTATTAAAGCGGAAGAATTCGATCTGTTTGGAGAGCCGGTTGTAAACGTTTAGTTTTAAATTATTTTTATCTTGAAAATTGAGAAGATCCCATATCAGCAAACTGGCCGATTTGCAAAAATTGTAACCGATTATTTGCAAGAAGTTGCTCCATTGCAACCCTTTTATAAATATAAACCTACCCTCGATTCTTTTCAAACCGCAATTACTAATAAATTAAAGGAACAAATTGATGGTAATTTATTATCTGAAACCATTTCGCAGCAATATGGTGATATTGAGACAACTTCTTTAGTAAAAGAAAATATTGAATCATTCCGCGATAGAAAAACATTTTGTATTGTTACTGCACATCAGTTAAATATTTTCACCGGTCCTTTATATGTTATTTATAAAACTATTTCTACAATACAGTTATGTAAAAGTTTAAAGGAAAAATATCCATCGAATCATTTTGTTCCTGTTTTTTGGTTGGGTAGTGAGGATCATGATTTTGAGGAAATAAATCATTTTCAATTGTTTGGTAAAACCTATTCCTGGGAAGAATTGCAAGGTGGTGCTTGTGGAAAATATAACCCTAAGGGATTGGATTCAATTATAGAAGAAATAAAAACAGTTTTGGGGGAAGGTGTAAATGCTCAGAATTTAATTTTTATGTTCACCAAAGCATATACCAATTCAGAAGATCTGGCAAAGGCGACGCGAATTATTTTAAATGCATTATTTGGTATTTATGGATTGGTGGTTGTTGATGGAGATGATACTTATTTTAAATTGCAATGTAAAAGTATAATTGAAGACGAAATATTTGAACGTTCAACAGAAAAAATAGTAAATAAAACGCTGCAAACTTTCCCCTATACTGCACAGGCAACTCCCAGAGAAATTAACCTATTTTATTTAAAGGAACAATTACGGGAAAGAATAATATTTGATGCTGTAAAGGAAAAATATGCTGTATTGAACACGGAAATTACTTTCACTCGCGACGAAATAAAACAGGAGGTTGAACACCATCCCGACCATTTTAGTCCGAATGTGATTTTGCGACCCGTATTTCAGCAAAAAGTTTTGCCTTCTCTGGGTTATATTGGAGGTGGTGGTGAACTTGCTTATTGGCTTCAACTGAGGTCCTTATTCGAATTTCACAATATTAATTTCCCTGTTTTGTTGTTGCGAGATTCCTATTTGATAATAGACAGTAACACAAATAAAAAAATTCAAAAATTGTTTTCAAATAACACCGATATATTTAAGGAAGAAAATGTTTTGATCAATGATTACGTAAGGGCCAATTCAAATGAAGTGGTGAGTTTGAATGTAGAAAGTATTGAAATTGGAACCATTTTTAACAGGATATTGGAGACTGCTAAAAAAATAGATAATTCTCTCGAAAAAACTGTTCTTGGTGAAAAACAAAATATGATCAATAGCATTCAGAAATTGGAGTCGAAATTATTGAAGGCCGAAAAATTGAAAATGGATGCTGAAGTGAGTCAGATACGAGCAGTTTTGGCTAAATTATTTCCGAATAACACGCTTCAGGAGCGTCATGATAATTTTATTCCCTACTACCTGAAATATGGTCCCGGTTTCTTCGATCAACTTCTTGCTGCAGCAGGACAACCCACGCCGGAATTCGTTATTTTGACCATGGAAGAGGTTTAATATCCGCCATATTTGAAGTCACAAATCCGCCAAAGTTTAATTTGAATTTAGCGTTTTGATGATCAAATTTGAGTTTGGCAATTACTGACAATTATAGTACAAGACAGATTCCCGCGAAGTATCAGGCTTTGGAGTACTTGCAATTGCCTGTGGCATTAACTGATAACGCTTTTAACCTGCTACATTACAATACGGCATTCCTTTCCTTGATGAAAGGGGAGTCCGCTGTATTTCCACCTCGCGATCTTGCTGATATTTTCCTTGATTTTGCGGGTAAGAAGGAAATTGCGATTCAGGCTTCTGCAGATGTGTCACAGTTTGTAATTCCGTCCTTAAAACACCTGAATACTAATATTAGTTATGATCTTCAGGTGTCACGAATTGACAAAAAACTGGATCATATTGAGGGGTTTACTGTTACTTGCATTCCGCCCACCGAAACAGATAAAAACCGTTTGGAAATGGAGGAGTTAAGTGAACATCATTTGCGTTTACTTGAATACACTAACACAGGAGTAGTGATACATCGCAATGGAAGCATAGTTTATTCGAATAAACGGGCCGATGACCTGGTTGGTTTGCCGAAAAACGAAACTTTAATTGGCAAGGATATATGGTTATTCGTTTCAAAGGAATTTAAACAGGTAGTTGCTGCACGAATAATGGAATTAATAGAACATAAACAGGCAGCAAAACCGTTGGAAGAAAAATTTATTAAAGTCGATGGCACTTTGCTCGATGTGGAAGTTTTTGCATTTCCTGTTACTTTCGAAGGAAATTTTGCAATAAAAACAATTTTCACAGATATTTCTGACAGAAAAAAAGCGGAACGATTACTTGTTGATACTAGGCAGCAATATTATACACTCGTGGAGAATTTATCGGATGTAGTTTTTCAGACCGATACGGATGCGCAATTTAATTATTTGAATTCTTCCTGGGAAAAATTAACAGGTTTTACAATTGAAGAAACAAAAGGGAGATCTTGTTTTGAATTTTTGCACCACCCGCAAAATACGGAAATTTTTTATTCGAAAGTGCGTAAACTTTTGATCAATGGTCTTCAGGATTTTCAATATGACCTCCTGTTGAATACTAAGAGTGGAAGTACAAAATTTGTTGAAGTGAGTTTAAGGCCGATTTATGATGATAATAAACAGATCTCGGGAATCAATGGAATTATAAGAGATATTCATTCCAAAAAAATTGCAGAGATAGAATTAAAAAAAATACAAAAAACTTTAAAACTGCACCAGAGCGTATTAGTTGGGCTCACAAAAGAAGAATCCATTATTAAAGGTGATCTTGAAACTGCATTAAAACATATTGCAAAAATTGCTGCTGAAACTTTAAATATTTCCAAAATTCAAATCCGGGAATTTGTAAATGATCAACAGGAGCTTCGCAGTTGTATTGAATATGAAACTTTATCCAATCAATACTCAAAAGGACCAAATTTAACTTTTATTCAATTCCCCTCTTACTTTAATATTTTATTGAACGAACATGTTATTATTTCTGATGATGTGCTTTTTGATTCAAGACTAGATGAATTAAAAGATGTTTATTTGATACCGGAACAAGTGATCTCCAAAATGTGTATCACCTACGGTAGCCGCGAAAAAATCTGGGGAATAATTTGCGTGGAAAGCAGGTATTCCTATCATAAATGGACATTGGAGGATCAATCATTTGCAAGATCAATTGCCGATTTTGTTACACTGGCTTTTGAAAGTAGTTTGCTTAAAAAAACGCAACTGGAATTACTGGAGAGTGAAAATTTATACCGCAGTCTGGTGGAGCAGGCAACCGATGCTATCTTTATGATAGATAAAAATAATCGATTTATTGAAGTAAATTCCAGGATGTGTAAACTCACCGGATTTGCTAAAAAAGAATTATTAGAAATAACGTTTGAGCAATTAATTTCCGGGAAATTTTTTAATAAGGGTATAGATTATTATTTGAAACCGGGAAGAATTAATAGATTTTTTGGGGAAAGAAAATATTTAACGAAGAAAGGCGAATTACGTATTGCAGAAATTAGTGCAAATGTTTTTCCGGATGGAAGAATTCATGGAATTGCCAGAGATGTAACAGATCGAAATAAACAGGAGCAAGCATTAAAGGACAGTGAGGCTCGTTTAGAATTGGCATTAAAAGGTGCAGATCTCGGCACCTGGGATTTTTATATAACCGAAAATAAAATGGTGCACAACAAACGTTGGACGGAAATGTTGGGATATTATTTTGAGAATACGATTGTTACTCAGCAATTTTGGGAAAAATTTCTGCACCCTGAAGACAGGGATAATGCTTACAAGGCCTTTCAGGATCACGTTAATGGGAAAACGCCTTTTTATGAAGCTACCATCAGGATGTTGGCGAGTAATGGTGAATGGAAATGGATATTAGATAAGGGGAAAGTAGTAGAGTGGGATAAAGCAGGGAAACCACTTAGGGCATCAGGTATACATCAGGATATTACGGCTTTGCGCATTTATCAGCAGCAACTATTAAATCAGAAAAAATCCCTTCAGGAAATTATCAATGCCATTCCCAATCTTGTGTATGTAAAAAATATTAATGAAGAATTTGTAACCGTAAATAATGCCCTTGCCGAATTTTTAGGTACTACTTCTGAGGAATTGCTGCGGTATAAACGAAATAAAAATCAGGACTATTCCATTGCCTTACAAAAATTGTTTGAAAAAGATTTTGATGTATTTATAAGTAAAAATCAGGTGGTAACAGAGGAACAGGAAATAATTAATGTCACCACCGGTAAAACGTATTGGTTGCAATCCATTAAATTACCCTTAATGGATGAGGAGGGTAATTTTTCGGAAATATTATCAGTTTCGATGAATGTTACAGAGATTAAAAACAAGGAACATGAACTTGGTATTTTAAATGATAAGTTGGAACAAAAAGTAATGGAAAGAACTTCCATGCTTGAATCTGCAAACAAAGAACTGGAAACATTTAATTATTCTGTTTCGCACGACCTTAGAACTCCGTTGCGTTCCATAGATATTTTTGCCTACTTCCTGGAAAAAAATCACAAACAAATACTGGATAAAGATGGTCTTGAAAATATCAGACAAATTCGTCAGAGCATTATTAAAATGAGTGCACTCATCGATAATTTACTCATTTTTTCAAAAATAGGAAGATGGGATAAAAAATCGGATATCATCAATACAAAAGAATTGGTTGAGGAGATTATAAAAGAAATTGAAGAAAGGGAGGATATAAGTCAATATAAAATTGTATTAGGTGATCTACCCAATCTTTTCGGAGATTATAAAATGTTCAGACAAGCTTTCATGAATCTGCTTTCCAATGCGATTAAATTCAGCAAAGTGCGCAAAAA
This sequence comes from uncultured Chitinophagales bacterium, assembly GCA_964638865.1. Lineage (GTDB taxonomy): Bacteria > Bacteroidota > Bacteroidia > Chitinophagales > BACL12 > UBA7236. The sequence continues at coordinate 21,577 of CAZXBG010000011.1, forward strand.
ACCACAGATCGAATTTTTTGGTTCGGAAGAAGAAAAGTCTATTACCATCGGAATAAAAGATAATGGCGTAGGTTTCAGCATGGAGTTTAAGGATAAATTATTTAAAGCCCTAAAACGGTTACACAGTGATGAACAATTTGAAGGCAGCGGTATTGGTTTAGCAATAGTTGAACGTATTGTAAAGCGGCATAATGGCACTATATGGGCCGATAGTACCGAGCAGAAAGGAACAACCTTCTTCTTCAGTATCCCTAAATAATATTTCCGTTGATTTATTTATTTTTGCACCCATACCGGAATGGTGGAATTGGTAGACACGCACGTTTCAGAGGCGTGTGCCGCGAGGTATGCGGGTTCGAGTCCCGCTTCCGGTACAACTAAATTAGTCTGTCGTAATTGACGGACTTTTTTAATTTATGCCTGACTGCAAGTGGGTATAAGCAGGAGAGAGGTTCGTTTCAGGTACAAAATTTTAAGTCTATCCATTTTTGAAGATTTTTTTATTTTATTGTCCTTGATGCCCTTCCTACTCAATTGATCGCTTCGTAGAGTTTATCGATATACTTGAAACCAAAATAAACATTGTAAATTTGGTTATATTATTATGCCTTTGTAAACAATTAATTAAATATGGCAACTAGAAATCAACACTTAAATTATATTGCTTCAAAAGGACTATTTATTGTAGATTGCAATAAAAAAATATTTTCAAAAGAGGAATTAGAATTACTTTCGAAATATGGACACTGGTTTAATGCACTTACTTCAGGTGAATTGGAGCCATTCACAAATCAGCAAATGGATTTTATAATGGTTGCCCGCTTTAATAAGCTACCAATAACAATGGAAGAAAAAGTCTGGTATAAATATCTGAAGCGCAAACAACTGGAGACAGAAGATGAGAATAAATTATTCTTGCAATACCATATAGAATATGATACCTTTTACAAGAGGGATATGACAAAAAAATTACGTGGAATGATGTACGGGGTAATGAAAGGAGGCCATTACTCCTAAAAGTTTGATAAACACCAAAATTTTTCCTTTATTTGAACTAAAATCTACCACTATGAGCCTACTCGACCAGCAAGAAATCACCGATCAGGACCAAATTACCGGTACCACATTAAATTATTTGCTTAAAACAGCCAAATGGATGCAATTTATTGCTATTGCCGGGTTTATTTTAATTGGCATTTTTGCGATTGCAATATTTGCAATTCCTGATCTGATGTTATTTCAGAGAAATACAGATGGACTTTCTATGCCTGGGAGTGGTGATACTTCAGCAATGATAATTGGGTTCATGGTGATTTTGTTATTCGCCTTTTTTCCAAATTTATTTTTATATCAAAGCGCAATTAATTTTATTCGTTACGCGAGAGATAATAATTCCTTTAATCTGGAGGTTGCATTTAAAAAGCTCCATTCTCTTTTTCTTTATGTAGGAATTATTGTTATAATTTACCTTGCTATTTTTGTGTTTGCATTTGTTTTACTAGGATTATAATTTTTTAATATTAAAATCCGTAACTCACTGCAATAGAGGGTAAGATCGGCAATTGATTCACTCGTTCATAACGAATACGGTCAAAATAGAAAATGTTTTCTCTGTTGTAAATATTTGTTATGCTGGCGTTGATCTCCATTCTGGTTTTATTAACAAAATGAATATTGCGTTTTACTCCAATATCAAAACGGTGATAATACGGCAATCTACCTCCATTTAATTCATCGTCGTAAATAATACCAAGTGAACCATTTGCAGTAGTATAATCTGTGCTTATTCCGTCCAGGAAATCTAGCATCTCATAAAATCCTGCAGTTTGCGTAAATGGAAATCCTGAACCTAAGTTCCAACGTGCACTGAATTCCCATTTTTTACCAAGGTCGTAAGTACCCAAAAAATTCAGGTTATGTCTTCTGTCATAGTGCGGTGGATATACCTGTTCACCATCATCGCGTTTCACATATCCAAGTGAATACGCTGTCCAGAAATACCATGCTTTGCGCTCGTATTTCATGGAAAAATCTATACCATACGCTCTTCCTGTTTCAGTTGCAAAATCAGGATCGCGCAGGCTTACTTTCTGGCGATTTATCTCAATCAGTTGCGTAAAATATTTAATATAAGGTTCAATATTTAATTCGATAAAATCGGTTGGATCAATTTCTAATCCTCCAATCGCATGAATGCTGCGCTGCAATTTTGATTTTGCATCCTCTCCGTCAAAAGTATAAAGATCATCATCCGGCCCCGATAAAAATCCAGTAAATAAATTGACTACGTCGCGGTCACTTTTTGTGGAAATTAAATTCTGGCTGTATAATCCTCCGGCAAATTTAATTCGTATCCTGTCGGTGAAATTGTATTTCAATCCTATACGTGGTTCCGGGGAAAATTCACTTAACGACGCATAATATTGAATGCGAATACTTGGTTCAATTACAAATTTTTTGCTGAAAGCCCTGCGATATTTTACATAGGTTCCAAGTTCGGTGGTATATTGTTGCTGTTCATATTTAATTCCCAAACGATTAAAAAACTCGTAGTTAGTTTGAAACCCTATTACTTCTACTCCATATTGAACGTCTCCGTGAGGACGATAGTAAGTAAAATCCATTCCGCCGTTAAATCCTCCCACCAAACTATTGCGCGGTTTTTCATCGGCTTCATTCTGCACCATTTCATAATTGGAATAAGCAAAAACTCCTTCTATCAACATATTAGATTCGGTAGGAACAATTACAAAGTTTGTACCTGCTCCTATAGAATTCCAATGGAAATTTGTAATATCAGAATAATTTACACTATCGCGGAAATTAAATCCGAAAATATTTAATTTGTTTCCTGATTCTGAATTGAGTGATAATTTACCATATATATCGGTAAATGAATAGGGGATACCATTATTTCCTAAAATTCCTTCCTGATTATTTACATATGGGTAAATAATTTTCGAGGTTTTATCCAGATAGGAATGTTTTGCCGTAATTAAATAAGTAAGACTTGATTTATCGGCACTGGGTTTTTTAATTGGTCCTTCCAGCAGTAATCTTGCCATGAAAGGACTTGCAGATACTTCACCAACAGTTTCCTTTTTATTTCCATCGCGGGTGTTGATGTCAATAACTGCAGAAATTCTATCTCCGTATTCTGCACTAAAACCTCCTGTATAAACATCAACGTTCCTAATAATATCAGTTTCAAAAACGCTGAACAATCCAATAGAGTGAAATGGATTATAGATCACCATTCCATCGAGTAAAACTTTATTCTGAATTGGTGATCCACCGCGAATATAGAGTTGTCCGCCCTGGTCACCCGTAAATATGACACCCGGTAAAATTTGTAAATATTGCGCAAGGTCAGGTTCGCCACCTACAGATGGCAATCGTTTTATCTGAGTTGGGGTAATGGTTGTGGTAGATATACTTACTTCTTCTAATTTTGATGTGGTTTTTGAAGAAATAGTTACTCCATCCAACCAAATTCCTGATTGTTTGAATTCCAACTTTACACTTTTGATCGAACCACTTTCCACTGTAATTGGAAATAAAAGAGTATCGTAGCCAATATACGTTAGGATGAGGGTCTGATTTCCAACGGGAACAGTTGAAATAGAGAAAAAACCATTTTCATCGGTTGGAGCTCCAATATTGTCGGTTTTTAACACTATTACGTTAACATAGGGTATCGGTTCACCCGTTTCGATATCATAAACAAAACCCCTTACTGAGCCTGATTGCGAAAAACCGGCTGTTATCAAGGATATAGTGACAAACAGTAGCGTAAATATTCGTTTCATATTATGGCGGCGAAGATAAACAGAATAATGTAACTTGACAGTCATAACACCCAATTTTACAGAGTTCTGACGTTGACCATACAAAGCATTCCCATTTGAATCTTGCGTTTATTTTTTTGAATTTCACACCTGATTATGGTGGAACAGCAGAAAACAGAACTATTTTTTCATGTTGGATTGGGGAAAACAGCGAGTACCTATCTTCAAAATAAGGTATTTACCAAGTTTAAGGATCTGGTATATATACACCCAACTTCCTATAGAAAATATCAGAAAATTATTGATAGTAATATTGGAAAAAAAATTTTTATTTCCCGTGAAATGGATAGGCAATTAGAAAGGGAGGTAAAGAAATTTGCAGAAAAATATCCCGATACCAAGGCAATTCTTGTACTGCGAAGCAACGAACAATGGATAGTATCTCAATACCGCAGATTTTTGAAAAACGGATATCCCTATACTTTTAAAGAATTTTTTGATGTTGAAAATGATCAGGGTTATTGGAAAATTCTAGATGCTGCCTTTTATCCTAAAATTGAGATTCTGGAAAAATATTTTACACAAAAACCTTTGGTATTATTTTATGAAGATATGAGAAAGGATACTTTTGGTTTTATTGATAAAATTGCAGAATATATCGGAGTTGAATATGATAAAAAAACTATTTCTTTAGAGCCTCATCACACTTCTTATGAAGAAAAACAATTAAAAGTGATGCTTAAGGTAAGTAAATTTATTTTTACTAAAGACCCTAAATACACAGGCTCCTATTTTAATACCTGGATAAGAAGAAGATCGAGAATGTTGTTGTGTTACATTATTCTGTATTCCGCATTATTAATTCCCGGATTTTTAATTTCGAAAAAACCGCTCATTGATAACGAAGAATTACTGAAAATAAAAAAGTATTATACCGACGATTGGGCGAGATGTGTGGGGTGGAACAGTAGGAATAATTGACAATTGGACCCTACCCACTCACCACTTACCACTCACCACTCATCAACTTCCACTGATTACTTCTTATTCGCTCTGATCATTTCTCCATAACCCATTTTTTGAGAAAGAGATTTTACGGCAAGCACAATTCTTTTGGTTTGAGTATCTGTTGTTTTTGCAGAATCAATCCATTTGGAAAAATATCTTTGGTGAGAAGCTGCAAGTGAATTAAAATATTCGAAGGCTTTAGGTTCGTCTTTAACACAAATAATAAAGTCTTTGTTAAAAATAAATGCTGCTCTGTCTTCCGTTAAATAAACATTTAATTCATATCCTGTTTTTTTTCCAATTATTTTTCTGATATCGGCATTTAATGCCATAATAAAATCTCCGCCACCCATTGGTAACAAAGCAAAACCTTTAATTGGATGTTCATCTAATTTTCCTTTTACACGGAAGGAAGTTTTTGCACCGGGTTTTATTTTTTCTATTATTTCCGACGAAATATCAATATAGGTCCATCCCGTTTTTTCGCCCTGCGAACCGAATTTTTTTATGATGGTTTTAAAGTGCACCATGAAGTATAGTTGAGGGATAAAATTAAGCAAATTGTTATGATGAAGGAAAAGGGATGGTGAATGGTGAGTGTATTCCAGCTTTGAAGATAAATTATTTTACCATTGCATTGTGGAATTAAATAACGTAAAGTAAATCTGCCTAACTGATGTGCGCTCACGTTTCACCAAAAAGGAACCCGGATAACGATGATTGGACCGATAAAATTGGATTTTATTTAAATAGATTCAATAAATTTTCGCAGAAAATTTAAGAACCATAAATCATAGCTCCCGCCTTTCGGATTCATGGATCACGGCTCACGACGAACCCTTCCCCGTTTATCTTGAAATAATAAATGGCTCCGAATAGACAGACTTATTTCCGATAATTTGTATCAAATAACTACCAGAGGGAATTTCAGAAATATCAAAAAATAATTCTGTTTGTGAATTTCCATTCATTTTATCAGAAATAATTTTATTCCCTAACATATCGAAAATTTCAATCCATTCCATATCCTCAGTATTGGAAATTGTAATTGTTAAATAATACATTGCCGGATTTGGATACAATGTTATTCTTATATTCTCCTCCAACCCTTCAATTGCCTGGCAAATTGTCACTTCAATTTCTTTAGTGGAAATACTTGTGCAACCATTAACGTCTGTAACGGTGTAAGTAATTAAATGTATACCCAAACCTGCAATTGCAGGGTCAAATATATTATCTGAAACTCCTGTTCCGCTGTATGTTCCTCCGACAGGCGTTGCATTTAATTCGAACGCCTCTATATCAGAGCAAATAGTTTCCGGTAGAATAAATTCGATTACGGGTGCTTCCAATAATTCGATAATTATTTCATCGGTATCGGTGCAACTGAACGAATTTGTTACAATCACAAAGTAAGTTCCGCTTTCCTCAGCAATGATAGTTGCCGTATTTTCACCCGTACTCCAATTGTAAGTGCAAAGAGCAGTTGTTGCATCTAAAATTACTTCTACGTTCTCACAAGAAATAATATCAGGTCCAAGGTTTACAACCGGTGATACATATATTTCTACTTCTACTTCGTCAGTTTGGTAACATCCTAGAATATTGTAAACAGTAACAGAATAAATTCCTGCATCTGTTACTGTAATTGTTGAAGTAGTTTCGCCGGTACTCCATAAATAGCTGCAATCAGCATTTGTTGCATCCAAAACAACAGCACCTCCATCACAAAAAGAAATATCAGATCCGAGTGCTACAACAGGAATCGGCACAATATCCACATTAATAAAATCGGTATAACTGCAACCGAAAATATTTGTTACCTCCACCCAATAAATTGCATCTTCAATAATTGAAATTGTAGCGGTATTTTCACCGGTACTCCACAAATAAGTGCAATCAGCAGTTGTTGCATTTAATAAAACAGTTTCTCCCTCACATACGGAAACATCTGCGCCTAGATCAACAATTGGAGAAGGATTTAATTCAACAGTAACAATATCAGTATCGGTACATCCTCCAATATTTGTTACAAGAACGGAATATGTTCCTGCATCAGTAACTATAATAGTTGCAGATGTTGCTCCGGTGTTCCATAAATAATTACTTGCAGGATTTGTAGCATTTAAAATAAGTGAATCACCATCACATAAACCAATGTCTTCACCAAGATCTACAACAGGGGAAGCATCGATTGTAACTTCCACTTCATCGGTTTCGGCACAACCGAAATTATTTGTTACGGCAACTGTGTATGTTCCTTCCTCAGTTACAGTTATTGAAGCAGTTGTGGCACCAGTGCTCCATAGATATGTGGAGAGGGGAGAGGTAACATCAAAAACAACGGAACCTCCGTCGCAAAAATTTACATCGTCACCAAGATCAACAATAGGAGCCGGGTTTGCAATTATATTTACATTATCGGATGCTGAGCATCCAAATATATTTGTTACATCCACAGAATAAATTGCTGTACTGTTCACGAAAATTGTCTGCGTGGTTGCACCTGTACTCCAAAGATATTCTGAACCTGCATTTTCTGCATCAAGAATAATTCCTTCATTTGTACAAATCTGAATAGTATTTCCAATATTAACGATAGGTGTTGCATTTATTGTAACATTTATTACATCACTATCAGTACAAATAAATCCATTTGTAACAACAACACTGTAATTCCCAGTAACAGTTACATTAATTGTTTGCGTAACAGCGCCTGTATTCCATAAATAGGAAGAGCCTGGATTACCGGCATTTAATGTTACAGTTTCGCCTGAGCAGGCTATAATATCTGCACCAAGATTCACATTAGGCGCGGGATTTACCGTTACATTAATAACATCGGTAGCACTACAGCCTGATGCATCAGTAATAGTTACACTGTAAGTTCCGGTTGCAGTTATATTAATAGTTTGTGTAGTTGCACCGGTGCTCCATAAATACGTTGCACCAATATTTTCAGCATCAAGGGTCAATATTTCGCCTGAACAAATTGTTGTATTCGGACCAAGATTTACGACAGGTGTATTAATGGAGAGGTGTGTAGTTACGATTGAATCACATCCTTCCACAGGAGTGTAATAATCGTAATAATCACCCGGTTCTGTTTGAAATGCACCTTCAGCAAAATAGCTGTCGCCTTCGCAAATTGCCACATCATTATTAATAGTATAGGTAGTGCAATATTTTGCAAGAAATCCATCCCAACCTGTAAATGCACTGCTCATATTAAACACTTCCGCTCCTGGATCAAAATCAACAATGGCATCAAAAAAACCACAAATAATATCAGCACCCGTATTATCTATTATTAAACCATTTCCCCAATCACTCAATGTGCCTCCAATCATTTCTGCGGAGGAAAAGGAACCGTCGTTATTCCATTCCGTTTTAAAAATATCGGTATATCCGTTTGAGGTTAAATTATATGTGGCAACGGAAGGATCAAAATCAGCAGTTTGTTCAAATACGCCGGTCATGTGAATTCTCCCGGACGCATTTATTTTTAGTGAGGAGACCTGTTGATATCCTAAACCTCCAAATCCATTTCCCCAAACAAATGCACCGGTTGAAGCATTCAATTTAACAACAAAGGCATCAATATATCCTGCCGAAACAATATTATTAACCCCACCACCGGGATCAGCATCAATTGTCCCTTCAAAAAAACCTCCAACAATTACAGAAGATGTTGTTTCATCATACGCAATTGTTGTTCCCTGCTCCGAATTATTTCCTGATATTGTTCCTGCCCATTGATAAATTCCGCTATTATTTAATTTTAAAACAAAACAATCTGCATCAAAACCCGCTGCGATTAAATTATTAACGCCAACACCGGGATTAAAATCTACGGTTCCCCAAAACAATCCTGTAAAATATAAATTATTATCGGGATCTATCGTCATATTATTTCCATAAAAGGAACTCATTAATAATGCATAATTAAATGTACCGTTGTTATTCAATTTTAATAAAAAATCGGAACCGCTCACCCCTGCAGTTAAATTAAAAGTTCCTGCTCCGGGATTAAAATCAACGGTATTCTGAAAATATCCAAATAAAAACGGATCACCATTGGAATCGAGATCGAAACCATAATTTTGTTCAGTTCCTGTTCCGCCTATCTTAACTGCCCATACCAGATCACCTGAAGCGTTATATTTTCCACAAAAAATATCATCTCCTCCGGCAGAAATAAGGTTGGAAACCCCAACACCGGGATCCATATCCATAGTCCCGTTGAAGTAGCCAAAAATGAATACATTTCCTGTTTCATCCGTTTTGATAACAGAGGAAGTTTGAAATCCTAGTCCTCCTATCTGTATTCCCCAAACAAAATCACCTGCGCTATTCAGTTTAACAATAGCCACATCCAGAGACCCAAAGGAGTTGAAATTCAGAGTTCCGAGGCCGGGGTTTACGTCTACATCGTCCCAGAAATTGACGTTTGAAAAAATATTGTCATCGGTGTCAACAGCTAGTGAACCCACTGTTTGGGCATCGTTTCCGTGAAATTGTTTGGCAAGAACAAGGCTTTGGGCGTTTGTTAAAAGGGTATTGAGCAGCAAAAAAGCGAAGAGTAAAGTTTTGTGCATATTACAATTTTAGAGTTGAAGGTTTCTTCGGGAGCCAAATAGTGTGCCAGTATAGAATGGAAATTTTTTATTATTTTTACTGTTGCAAAGGAGTAAGGTTTTAGCAACTATAAAGATACGCAGATGCCTATACATTCCTATCGAATACAAATGGACCTATAAAATTTTAGGGTATTAATATCGTTAACTCTTTTAAAAATAGCAGTTATATTAAATAATAAAATATTAAATAGAATGAAAAAATTAACAAATCTCCTTTCGTTTGCCCTTGTGATCACCTTTATTTCAGCATCTGCGGTTTCAAATGCTGCAACCTCGCCTGAAGGAACTGAACCCTTTTTTAAAACCTGGAATATCTCCGGTGAAATTGTTGCAGGTGTTCAACAAGCACCTGAAGCCATAATGGCAGGTGATCAACTCATTATTAATATAGATAATACTATTAGTGTTACATTCAACGGTGTTACCTTTGCCGGAACTTATGTATTGGTTGGTGGAAATACCTGGTTATCTATTTCACTTATCGATGGAAGTTCATTGCGATTAAAAGTTTTGAGTATTTCAGAAACTACTTTACAGGTGGAACATATTAATGCGGAATCGGTACATCGCATTTTTGTTTTCACAGCTTTGTAAATTATAAATTTAAACTAAAATGCCCGCAACTGAATTAATTCAGTGCGGGCATTTTAATTGTATTCCATTAATTTATTGTAAGCATTTTCACTTGCATAAATTTTCCTGCAGCATTTAGGGTTGTTAATTGGTATGCATAATTACCTGCAGCAAGATTAGAATATTTATTCATATCCACCTTACATGTATGATTACCGGCATCCAGTTTTTCATTCAATAATTCCGCTACTTTAATTCCCATTAAATTAAATAATTCAATTTTTACTTCAGCCGGAAACATTAATGTAAATGAAATTGCTGTTTCACTGTGAAAAGGATTCGGATAATTAGGTAAAAGTTTAAACTGTCCCCCGGTTTCCGGAGTAATATCTATCAAACCTGTTGCGGGTTCATCAATGCCAATTGTAATTGTGCCATCGTAACCCCCCGTAACTAAATTAGGTGTGAGTGTCAACAGCTGATCTTCATAACCATCAGCAAATACGCCGTCATCAGATGTGGTTTCCACAGTTGTATTCTGTCCTTTCGCAACATATAATGGAGAATCATACACCAATGTATTTATAACATCGGGAAATGCCATTTGTGATGTAGCACTCAATACATTACTTAAAAAAACCTGAAAATGATTATGCGTAGTTCGTCCCGGATACCATCCCGGATATATAGTTTTAAATTTTACCTGGCCATTAACATCGGTTATCTGTATTCCTCTGCAAAAAGTTTCCCCGGTGGTGTCGCTGCCCGGCTGCACAAATCCGGAATAAACTCCATCCTTATCAGTTTGCCAGAGATCAATGCGCGCATTTGTAATTGGATTACAATCATCTTGTATACTTACTATCGTAATTGTAAGATCTAATTGCATACCGGGTTTGCCTTCTGTAATATCTGTGCGAAAATAACTCTCCTCGTCACTGAGATCAAGTGGGTAAGGACCGGCAGTTTCATGCGGAATTAAAACGCAATCCACTCCTAATTTTTTGTAATAATTTTTATTCGGTTTAATGGCTGCATTCGATTTATTAATTGGAATTATCGAACCTAATCCGGCTAAGCCCAGGCCTTTGAGGAAAGATTTTCTTTGCATATTAAAAGTTTATTTAACAAATTTAAAGTATTTAAGTGAAACTGTGGCATGTGAAATTAATATGAATTTTTTGTGACAATGGCAATAGGAGATAGGCGTAGAACAAAGGAAAACAGGAGCGTTACAAATTGTTTATTGTTCTTTGACATTTACCCATTTTTATTCGGAAGGAGAGTTCATGTTTTGATAATTTAATTTTTTTAAACAATATTATTTCTGCTCATTCGACTTACCAGGAGATAATTAATTATTTAACTAAAAATTGTATTATGTATTACAATGAAACAAGCGCCGCAAAAGGCGCACACGGAAGCAGTTCGCGGCATATGCTTTACCGTTCAATGGAAAGAGCCGCAGTAAACATTTACCGGACCGAGAACAGCTTTGAAATGCTTGTTTTTGCACCGGGTCGTATTCGCGAACATTTTGGAGTTGACCTTGCAGGAGGTGAACTTACAGTGTCTTACAAACCACCTGAAGGGTTCCCAAGACCGGAGTGGATTCGCAGAGAATACAGCCGTGGTGGATTTACGCGTAATTTCAGTCTTGGTGCTGCTATCGATGGCAAAACCATTACAGCAAAATACGAGGACGGTGTATTGCATATTCATTTGCCTTTGCTTGAAGGGGAAGCTACTGAAAAGCAGAAAATTAATGTGCAGTAATTAATTAACCATTAAAAATTACAGCCGCCTGCGCTAAAGCAGGCGGCTTTTTTTATTTGTTCAATTTCCTTTCTTTTGTTTTTTATTCTGTATTTAAAGATGTATTTTTGGTGTTAAAACAAGATTTTGAACATATGTTGTGCTGATAAATAAGAATTGCTCCTCAAACAGAGGAGCCGGTCGCATTTATAGTGGACAGGTTTTTTTATAATAAATTTTGGACTTATTTTTTGTCGGCCCAATATTTTTTTCCATAAGCGCAGAAAATTTCTTCTCCTGCTGCAATTTTTTTCCTCGCCAATAAACAAATATTTTGTTGTTCGTCCATTACTATTTCTGCATTGTTTTTAAATGCAGATTTAATTGTTCCTTCGGCGTCGTTTGCGAATCCGGCTAAACACTTTGAATTATTAGTATCCAAAATGTTTCCATTCGGTAGCTTTAAAAAATAGGCGTTTTCTCCTTTATCTACTCTTTTTTTCGATTGTTTGGAATTTAAGGTTTCTCCTTTGAATATTGCTATTATTTCCGAACGGTGAATTGTAATAGCCGTAAATAAACCTAAACCTGCATTTGCGATCTGAGAATTTTGAGTATATAAATAATCTGATTCCGCGGCTTCTATTTTCTGGGGAATTTCCATTAATCCGTTTTTAGTATTTTATTAACGAAAATTAATTTTCGGGTAATTTTTTACAATAAAATTTAGTTTTGCCTTGCTGAAAGAAACACCCTTTTATTTGGCCATTTCTTTTATATAAAAATGTTAAAGTAGAGCGATATTGAAAATTTTTAAAGGTATCGGTTCCAACCGGTTCGGCAATTTCCTTTTCTTCTTCAAAGTTCTTTAATTCTGCAGAAACCAATACCCCATGCTCACTTGACACCTTAATTTTTGTAACCGGGATAAGATGAAAAAGTTTTATTCTGTAGATGCCTTCGTATACTTTTAATTCTTCAGCTTTCATCGAAATTGACTTTGCTTCCGGAAACTTGTATTCTGCATCAAAATAGTAAGAGAATACTCCAAGCGCAATATCATTCATCGGGTAATTTAATCCATTAAAACAAAACACAAGGCAAATGCTGTCTTCCTCAAAATAAGTAACTGCACTTCTGAATTCATCAATATGTCCGGTATGTCCATATCCCACATGTTTGTCAAATGGAGTATAAAAAATTCCGTGTCCATAGGTGCCGGATGTAAGCGTACACATGGTATCAAGATGCGCTTTACTTATAAGATTTGTATTAAATAGTTGTTGTATAAATATTTTGAGGTCTTCGGGTGAGGATATTATGGCTCCCGCTGCGGCGCTTACGGTAGAATTTGTTTTCGTTTGGGAGATAGTCCATTCAGATCCGTTAAAATGATATCCGGAATTTCTGTTTTGCAATACATCTTCTGATTCCAGGTAGGTTTGTGTTAATCCGAGTGGAGAACATATTTTTGTTTGTAGTACTTCGCTGAAGTTGCTTTTTGTGATATCCTCTATAATATAACCTAATAAAATATAATTTGAATTACTGTATTGAGTTTTATCTCCCGGCTTGAATGCTGGTTTCCTATTGATCATGAGCTGAATTAATTCAGTGCGGGTCATCGTTTTTGTCTGTATATCTGAAAAATCATCATCATTAATAAGGTCAGGTATGCCGGTTTGATGCCCTAACATTTGTTTAATTGTTATTTTTTCTGAATTCGGTATGTGTGGGTAATAAACGTTTAATTTGTCATTGAGTGAAAGTTTATTTTCTTCCACCAATTGGTAAACAATTACTGCGGTAAACATTTTTGTAATAGATGCTATTCGATATTTTTCATTGAAATCTGAAGCTGCATTTGCCGAAAAAGTTTTATTAAAAAGTATTTTATTTCCTTTAGATATTAATACACTACCGCAAAAACGATTATTGTTATATAGGTAATTTAGAAGGCTATCTGTTTTATTTACAAAATCAGGATTTTGACCACTTACTAAATGGAAAACGGAAGTACATAATAGGAAAACGAACAGTAGTTTTTTATGCATATTTTTTTCAAATATAATTAAAAATTTAAGTTTTGTGATAATTTAGTGGTTACAGATAAAGTCCCAAATTTTACCTGATTTCGAGCTTATGGTTTAATACCTTAACTTTGCATGAATGCAATTTACAGATTTTAATTTTGAAAACGAGCTTACCGACGGTTTATTATCGATGGGATTTAAGTCACCTACGCCAATTCAGGAACAGGCAATTCCCATTATTCTCAATAAAAAGGACATCATAGCTTGTGCTCAAACAGGCACCGGGAAAACGGCAGCCTACCTACTCCCTGTACTTAATAATATCATAAAAAAGGGACATGGTTCCATAAATACACTAATAATAGTTCCTACCAGAGAACTGGCCGTTCAGATTGACGAGGCGATTCGGGGTTTTGCCTACTTTACAAATATCAGTGCAATGGCTGTTTATGGTGGCAACGACGGAGTAATGTTCGAACAAGAGAAAAAATCGTTTAAGGAAGGGGTGGATATTATTGTAGGAACACCCGGAAGATTGCTTTCGCACATCAATCAGGGATATTTAAAATTTGATACTTTGCAACATCTTATTTTGGATGAGGCAGATAGAATGTTGGACATGGGTTTTAGTGATGATATCAATCGAATTATTTCATTTTTGCCTGAAAATCGACAAACACTCATGTTTTCGGCAACCATGCCGCCGAAAATAAGAAGTATCGCCAAAAAATTACTCAAAGATCCCGAACAAATAAATATTTCACTTTCCAAACCTGCAGAAGGAGTTTCGCAGGGTGTTTATATTTTAAATGAAACACAAAAGATACCCTTGCTAAAATTGATACTTAAAGGGAAAGATGCAAAAAGTATTCTTATATTTTCTTCCACAAAAGAAAAGGTGAAAAGGTTAGAAATGGAATTAAAACAGTTGCGATTTAATGCCTCTGCAATTCATTCTGATTTAGAACAACCACAACGAAAAGCGGTACTTCGCAGTTTTAGCACTCGTGAATTAAGGATTTTAGTGGCAACTGATATTTTATCGCGCGGAATTGATGTGGATTCTATTGGAATTGTAATTAATTACGATGTTCCCGGTGATGCAGAAGATTATATTCACCGAGTTGGAAGAACTGCCCGGGCGGAATCAAAAGGAGAAGCGATCACTTTTGTTAATCCAGCCGACCAACAAAAATTAAAAAGGATTGAGGAACTGATTGACAGCGAAATAAACAGATTAGAAGTGCCAAAAGAATTAGGCCCGGTACCTGAATACAATCCATCTGCACACAGAGAAAGACCAAGAGGAGGAAATAACGGTCGCAAAAAAGGAAATTTTAGGAGGTAATGGAGAGTTGAGAAGGAAACAACTCAAATGTACCAATGTACCAATTAACAGCCGGAATGTACCAATTAACAGCCGGCCGCTATTCAATTACCAAATTACCCGATTACCAAATTATCAAATACCCTCTCAATTCTCAATTAATTTCATAGCTGTATTTTATAATGTTTTTATTTATTCTTCGATCTTCTTTTATTAAACCATTTTTATAATAGATCTTTATTTCCACTAATTCCGGTTCAAGGTTAAGATTGATTGGAAGTTTTTTTGTTTCATAGATATATATAACTTTGGATCCATCTGGGTTTATTTTTGTAACCGTGTCACTTTCAACTAGTGCATTAAAGTCAGTAACAAGGTAATTAAATGGCAATCCGTTTTCTTCTTCCACATAGATAATAACTGAATCTTTGTCGTTATTGCTGAAAAATATAGTCGCAGATCTATATCCATCAGCATTAAAAAGGTGTTTTTCGTGTTTTATCATCAGTCCGTTGGAGTTATAGTTTTTGTAATCCAGTTCCTGACCCGCATCGTTATATAAAGAAATATTTCTGGAGAAATTATCTAATATACCATCAATAAACATATATTCGGTAATTTCCATTTTGTGTGGAACCGTATCGTCATTATATATATGCTTGTTTTTAAAGACAGGAATATCAGGATAAAAATATATGTTATCTTCGATCATTCTGTTTTTATTATCAAAGGCTCTGGTCTGCACCGTGCTTTGGCAGGGAAGATTACAAATATTGGTTTGATTAATCAAATTTCCCGCAGGATCATAAATATTAGTGATCTTTTCAGTGAGTGAAAGGGTATCTGCCCAAAAAAATGTGGTTATTGTTTCTGATTTAATATGCATATGCACAATACTATCCGATGGAATATAACCTTTATTAAAGGAAACGAATTTCTGAGCCTGCAAATCGTGACAAACAACATAAAAAATTAAGGCCAAAAGTAGTTTCATATCAGCATGATTATTATTTAAGGTTCATTCCATAAAAAATAATTAATTATTTTACAGGTTGATATTCCTTATTTACAGCTGTTACATTATAATAAGTATTGGTGAAAGACTTGCCACTTTCCGTTTTAAAATTTGCAACTATTTTATGCGCTGAAGGAAAAGAATCGTTTGATTTCTGTAAAATATAAGTTTCATAACCCGTTTCTCTTCCATCAAAAATACCATGCGTACTACCGTAATAGGTGTCGATCAATTTATTATTTGCATCGTACACAAGATATTCAATTTCGGTGAATCTCGGCATTTGGGAATTACCATGATACACCACACTGATGGATATTGACTTAGTATGCATATCAAGTGACTCCGAATCGTAAACATGAGGTAAACTTTTGATCCAGAACTGATCACTTGTCCATGTACCAAGATCATTCACTGATGGATCCACATAAACTTTACCTAAAATTGGTATCATTAATTCGCGTGCGTATAATTTGTGATAATTAAAACTTATCCAAAAATATCCTTTATCTCCCCAATCATCATCCCATGAATTTTTAACTAAAAACCCATCTGCGTCATACCCAACAATACTTACGGCATGTCCACCATTTATTTTATAAATAGTATCCGTGTAATATATTTCCGAATTTCCTTCAAACACCTCATCGCCAAAAATAGATACTGCAGCATTAAAACTATATTCTTTATCCTCATCATAATACACTAAAAAATCGTTCGGGTCTATTTTATCTGTTTCAGCACCGGAATTTGCACTCCAATAATTGCCATTCAGTGAATAAGAAATTACGATCGCCTTTTTGCCTTCGTCCAACATTTTTTTAATGTAATTAATATCCCTTGAAGCTTCATCTTCTTTATAAATGTACATCTCAGGTTGCAGTTTATAACTAAAATCCTGAAAGGATAATAATTTAAGTAAACTCGTTCCTGCGATATCCTTTTTCATATTTTCGAAATTTGATAAACTGGAATCAATTTTCACTTTATCCGGATTATATGGTTCCTGGTCTTCACGCAATGTGCCCTGATACTGCATCAGATCAATATAATTTTGGAGAAAAGTACCTTCATCATAATCCGTATCATCATTATAGCTATATGATTTTGCCATTGCATATAAATATTGTTCGCTCAAATCAGATGGGAATCCGGGAAATGTTTCCATTGCCGCAACTAGTCCAAATGCAGTGCATGTTCCTCTGTTTGCCTGACTTTTTACCGAGGATTGATAAATGCGGTAGTCAACAATAGGTTGGGCTTTACTAATATTTATTATTGTTGCGCATAAAATAAAAAAGAGTGTGGATTTCATTTTTTTTTAGGACGAAAATAGATAAAAGAAATGAGAGGGGGGAATCGTGAGCCGTGAGCCGTCAATCGTGAGTCCGGATTAATTTATCATTGGAGGTTTATTCTTTTGCTCGTAGAATAGCTTTCCGGCAAACCGGGATTTACTCACCACTCACCACTCACCACTCACCACTCACCACTCACCACTCACCACTCAC
>CAZXBG010000012.1:0-38839 GCA_964638865.1 uncultured Chitinophagales bacterium
ATTAACTCATCTGCACGTTTTTCTTTCTCTTTGTCTTGAAAGGCAAGTTCTTTATTGGCAATGAGTAACTCATATGCTTTTTGTTCAGGAACATCTCTCATAACAATTATAGCTCCTAATACAATTCCTTTATGCTCTTTATAAACTGATGCGTTGTATAATACATCGGTCAACTTTCCATCTTTGTGTCGGATAGTAAGCGGATAATCGGAAATAAATCCTTTTTCAAAAACCTGCTTATATCCTTCTCGTGCTTTTTCCGGCTCGGTAAAATAGTCAGAAAAGTCAGTACCAATCAATTTATCTCTTGTTTCTCCGGTTACTTTCGCTGATGCTTCATTTACATTCGTGATTTTTCCTACGGGAGAAATTGTAACAAGCGGGTCGAGCGATGCTTCCATTAAACTCCGCGCATACTGCGATGTTTGTTCACCATCTGAAGGTTTTAATTTATTTGCGTTGGCTGTTGACTTCATGCTAATTATTTTTTTTGTGGGCAATTTATTACCCACAAAGCTGTATTAGGTAATCTTTCTTGTGCTATTGGCAAAATGCTCCGATAAAAATCGGGATGCTGCTCATCAAAATAAAAATCAACAAATATGCTAAAGGATAGAAAAAAGCTATTTTTTGTAATTTTCACTTTGTATAAGTGTTTGTCATATTGATCGAATGTTACAAATTTTCGTATCGGCAGGTCTAGCCAGGGTTGGCTATAACGGCAGACAAGGACAAACCTTACTCATCCACCTCACACTCCAATGGTAACAGTGGTATAAAAATACCAAATTAATGCAAATCTCCATAATATAGTTATAGTAAATGGAAATTATTGCAAATACAGATGGGGATCAAATTGCATTTTCGAGTTTGGAGTAGGAAATAGATCCGGCTAATGTTGTTGGATGATAACAACTTTTGTGGTATATATTGATTTAATGCAGGTAGATTTTGTAATTGATGATGTTAAGGGAAAAGGATGTAATGTTATTAATACGAAGATATTTTAAAAAAACTAAGATAATTTCAAGTTTAAATTTTTTCTTTCGTTTGGAAAATAAATAGGGTAAAATATAAGCATTATCCCTATATTAATTCTTACCATAAACGATACCAACAGTATTTACTCCTAATAAATCGATAAATTTTTAACATCCGCGATACCGAGATGTCTTTCAACTCCACATTAAATCGACTCTCTGCGAAAAGCCGGAACGAAGTTTAATTATATTAAACTGTTCGCCCGTTCTATTATAAATACAAAGAACATCGGTTCTTTTAATGTTTTAATTTTTTTCGTTCCGATGTCCCTATTTTGCGAGTTTGCTTTCTAGCTTTCAATAATTTTTGGGTTTTTATAAATTCGCTAATTCTCATCTCTTCGTCCTTTGTCAACGAACCTTGTCCGCCAATAAAGTCCACATCAAGTTCAGTTACTTTATTTTTCACTTGGACACATCAAAGATAAAAAATTGTTACCTGAAAGCAGTTGAATAAATACTTAAATGTTCAATTCTCCACCTTCACCCAAACATACTGATTAACGATATTTCCATTTTCTGAAACACAGGCCCTGAAATGCAAAACCTACCTGTAAAACCCCTGTGCAACAGAAGAGCAAAAGCGGCAAAGAAATAAACCTTTTTCTAACTGTAGTGGTGCTCTGCCCACGAAGGAATCTCGAATAATATTTGTGACAAACTACCCACTCCGGAGTTACCTATGGCTGTTGCAAAATGCCGTCACGTATTTTCGAACTTGTAACAAGGTTTTTTTGATTGCGGAGATTCAATATTTCCGAGCGAAGTTTTTTCTTCGTTTCTTCTTCGGTCATATTGAGAATAGATGCAACTTTTTTTATAGAATTGCATTCAGTGCAAAGTAAATGAATGAGTTTAAATTCTTCTGAAGGATTGAAGGTTTTAGGATTTAAACCGGCTTGTTTAAGATGTTTTGTTGTGTAACTGAAAATGTATCTCAAAAGTGTTGGACAAAGAGCATATTTTACATTTGCAAGGATTTGTTTTTCTTTTAATTGAAGAAAAGCAGCTATAAAAATTTCTTCGGCAAGCGTTTTATCGTCGGTCAGATTTAAAATTATACCATACATTGCTGATGAGTATTTATCATACAAAAGCTCCCACGCCAAAAGATTATTCTCTTGAAGTAATGTGATTATTTGTTGGTCAGATGTTTTTTCCTTAGTAAGCATAACTAATGTGTTTTAAAAATTATGCCACAAATATCCTCTATTTCATTAGGCACTTAGAGTTACATAATTTGGGAAATAAGTTCCCCAAATTAGGTCTTTTCGAGGAAGGCATTTCATTACCAATTCCAAAATAGCAGTGAGGTTTGGAAGCTGGAATGTCTCTTGGCCTAGCGACAGACGACTAGCTATTTTAGTAGCAAAAACCTAACTCTTCCATCTCATACTCCAATGTTAACAAGTGTAAATAAAACAAATAATTAATATATGGAAATCATTGCAAATACAAACCGGCATCAAATTGCGTTTTCCAGTTTGGAGGAGTTATAGGAGCAGGTCAAGACTGTTCCGCTGATAACGGCTTGTATGAACAAATTGATTTAATGCAGATAGCTTTTTTAATGCTGATGTAAAGGCGGAAGGTCGTCCGCATTGCAGGCTTAAATCATTTCTTTCGATTGGTAATCAAATACATTAAAAATAAGTATTATGTTGAATTACTTCTTTCAATTAACACCATTAAAAGTATTCCTTTAATTAGTGGGTGGATGAATCGGCTTGGAAGAGTGTACGTATTGTACGATGGATTTATTTTAATGGTTATGCCTTTTGGTTGCTCCATTTTTGAGGATAAACTCGCTGCTGATTAGATATGCACCCGATGTAACTATTATTTCGCCTTCGTTTATTCCTGAAAGTACTTCAACAAATTCTTTGTTTTCAATTCCGGTATTAATCATTCGTTGCTCAAAAGTGTTTTTGCTTGTTTTAATCCAAACAGTTTTCATTTTTTCAAGAAGTACGGCTGACTTAGGAACTGCAAGAACTTTTTTGGTTTCCAGTTCAGGATTCACAATAACCATCATCCCGGGAATTAATTTATTGTCGGAATTGTCAACCCGAATTCGCAGCAATTGAATTTTTCTGCCTTTTTCCATAAGTGGGTTATTGAATACAATGTGGCCCGTGTAGATCTTTTCCGGAGTTGTTTCTGAATAAATCGAAACAATGTTGCTTAATTTTGCTTTTGCTATTTCATTGCTGTAAACCTGTGCTTCTATCCATACTGAATTCAGTGTTGTAATTTCAAACAGGGGGGTTCCTTCTTCTACATAAATTCCTTCGGTTATTTTTACTTCAACTACATATCCTTCTATAGATGAATTGAAAGTAACCAATGGGTTTGCAATTCCTGTTTTTTCCAAATCCGAAATTTGATTTTCGGTTAAACCCCACAACAAAAGTTTATTTTTTGAAGCAACAAACATGTAATCTAAAATTTTAGCTGAGCTCCGTTTTTGAAGTAAAGTCAAATACTCTTTTTCATCGGCAACTAATTGTTCGCTGTAAATAGTGTATAAGGGAGTACCTTTTTGCACATAAATGCCTGATGTTTTTACAAAGAGTTTTTCAATCCTACCTTTTACTCTGCTGCTAATGCCCTTAACATTTTCTTCGTCAATTGCAACAGTTCCCAAAATAGTTGAAGCGGAAGAAATGTTTCTAAATTTAACGGTGTCGGTTTCTATACTTGCTAAAGTTTGCCGTGGTTCTTCAATAGTAACGGAATTGCTCTCTTGCCCTTCTTGTTTTTTTTCGAGGGCTGTTGCTTTAATCAATGTCATATTGCAAACCGGGCAGGAGCCCGGAGTTTTACTTTCAACACTTAGGTGCATGGGACAAGTGTAATAGTAATCACTTGAAGTTTCGGCATGTTGCTCATGCTTGCTTTTGCATGATGCAAGAAAAAATATTACCGACACTGTTATTAATGAAATAATCTGTTTCATCGTTTATCTTGCATTTAAAAATGTTTCACTGTCTGTCATAAAACCCGCTTCTTTTGCTATTTCTTCATCAGGTGAAAGCCCGCTGACGATACTCACAATTCCATTTGTTGCTGAACCCACTATTACCTTTCGCAATTCAAATATTCCTGTTCCGTTTTCGGTTTCACTTTTTTTAACCCATACATAAGAATTTAACCCTGTGTGATATACTGATGAAGAAGGAATTTGAAAACTTTGATTGTTGAGTAAAGGAATTTCAGCGTTTAACAGCGAATTCAATTTCAACAATTTGTTCTTATTTTCTACTGATACCCTTATTCTTATGAAACGCTGTTTGGTTTCTACAAATGCAGGTTCTGTTAGCATAATTATTCCGTTTAATTTTTCTGAAAATAATTCAGAATCAATACTTATTGATTGATTTACCTTCAGCGAATTAGAATATTCATTTGGAATTGAAATGATTGCCCATACGGTATTCAAATCATTTATGCTGAATAAAGTTTGTCCGGTGTTTACATACACTCCCTCACGGATTTGAGAATTGGATGAGGAAAATTGTTTTTCCTCTTCAGGAACTGCATTCATGTTCATTCCTTGGGTAGATGTTTTAGTATCGGAAGAGGCTGTTTCTGAATTTGAATTAAAAAAAACATAGCCGGCAGCCGGACTGAAAACAGAAATGGTTTGTGCTGAAGTTCCATTTTCTTCTAATTGCACAATTTGATTTTCAGTAATACCGAGCAGACGAAGTTTCTCTCTTGACTTTTCGAGCAATGATGTTTCAGTTCCGATAGCTATTGGAATTGTTTTGAGTAAAAAAAGATGTTCTTCCTGCCATGTATTTAATTCAGGACTATACAAGTCCATAATTTTCTCCCCTTTTTTTACAAACTGCATATCATACTTCACATAAAGATTTTCAATTCTTCCTCCAAAGCGCGCAGATACGCTTTGAAACCGGCTTTCATCAAAGTCAATATATCCTTGTGCTTTTATAGTTTGTGCTTCGTGTTGTACGGCCAATTTTATGGTTGCCTGCCTTGATAATACTTGTTTATTTGGAGAAACAATTAGCTGTTCAATACTTTTCTGTTGGGAAGAATTTTGTGATGTATGCTGAGAATGGTCTTCGTTATCAGCGTTATTGCATCGCTGAAACAGAAGTGCAGATAAAATCAACACCGGAAGCAGGAATTTACCTGATTTCTTTTTCGTATTCATATTCTGCTTCCAATTTTAAAATGTTAAACAATTTGTCATACGCTTCCACCCTTTTCATAAGCAGCATTTCCCATGCATCCAACAGCACAAAAAAATCTCCTGTGTTTTGGTTGTATGCAAGCAAGTTTACTTGCAGGTTATTTTCAAATGCGGGAATAATTTCTTTTGTGTAATTATCATACTGTTTTTTTTCATAATTAAGCATCACTATTTTTTCGGATAACATTCTTTTTGCCATAAGTTCCATAGTAAGTTTTTCCTGCTCCATTGACTGAATTTGAAATCCGATTGATTTTGTTTCGGAGCGATACATTCTAGATGACCAAGGCACAATAGGAATTGTCATCATTCCCATTAACGACCATTCGTTGGGCATACCAATCATTTGCATATGTTCAGCCCTCACACCAAAATCTGGAAGGTTGCCCTTCTGCATTACTGTTTGTTCCAACTTCATGGATGTGATATATTTTGACATAGCGGTAATATCGCTGCGGGTAGAAACACTGCCTGTGTCGGAAAATATATTTGCATAGTGGTTTGGTGCAATCAATGTGTCAATTTCAAATGAAGTATCTACATCGCGCAACAGTAATGTGTTTATGCCGATATTGCTTTCCTCTATTGTTTGTTGCAGCATAAGTTGCATATTGCCGAGTTCGGTCAATCTTGCTTTTGCTTTATAAATTGTTTGCAGTTGTGATTGATTGCTACTGAATTTTTCTTCTGCTGTTGTGAGCAATAGTTTCAGTAAATCTTCACTCTCATTAATTATAGTTTGTTTCTTTTCGCCTATATACCTGCTGTAATACAGAATTTTTGTCTCCCTCCGCAGTTCGTTTTTCGTCCAGTCACTTTTGCTTTGTTCAATTTCAGAAAGCGAGATGATGTAATTTTTTTTTGCGTTAAGTTTAGCCGTATTGGGTATCATTTGTTCAAGCGAAAAAGCAATTCCCGCCTGATTCATCGGGTCGTTTTTTTCTTTCAGCATTATGAAGTTGTAAGGAAATCGCATTGCGCCTATTGAAAAAGTTGGCGGCATCCATGATTTTGCTCCTTCTGCTTGTGCCTGAAACGATTGAATGTTGTATTGATACTGAAGAATGGAAGGATAATTGGTTTCAACCTGTTGCAATAATTTATCCAACGAAATATAAGTGGCATCCTGCGCATGCACAAAACAGGCAGAAGAAAGCAGAATGGAGATTAGTATTTGTATTTTTTTCATTTTTTATCATTTATTCTTTTAAGTTCAATCCAAGTTCACAACCCGCCTAATCCATCTATAATACCAAAAGATAAAAAGTGCCAATTAGCTATACCTGTTATAATCATAACAAAAACCACAACAGGTGCCGCAAAATTTGTATACGTTGTGTAACGAGCAAAATTATTATCACTCTTCGACGCTATGCTTAAATAGTAATAAGAAGAACATACTAATACAAAACCAAGCAATTGTATCCAAGGAGCATTTGAAACAGGTAATGCTACTATTGGCAAAATGAGGTTAGGTATAAGGAGAAATACCAATCTTAGAATTAAGGAATAGTTACCAAATACAAATATACTTTTACTTGCTCTTGTCATAACTTAATTTTTATTGCCATAATTATTTACAGAATAATTTTAGTTCGTTTTAAAATCTGATTAATTAAAAGAGACAGCAAACTGAATCCAAACATAATTGAAAGGTCTTGCCAACTTGGAGGATAGAGCGATAAAACTTTAGCAACAGGCGGAACGAAATACGCCCCGATTGTTAATAAAAGACAAATAGAAGTTGCATACCAAACATATTTATTTCTGAATACATCTGATTTGAAAAATGATTTGGAGTTATCTGTTGTCATATTTAAAACATGCCAGAGTTGACAAAGAATAAGTGTAACGAATAAAATGTTGTTGCTAAGTTCAGGATTCCATGTTTCAGATGCGTGCATGGAGTAATGAGAAAATAATACTGCGCCCAATGTGCAGGCAGCTATTACGATGGAATAAACAAAAATGGATTTCCAGCGCTGTCTGTCAATAATCGGTTCATTGGAATTGCGTGGAGGTTTTTTCATAATAGAGTCGCTTCCTTGAGTAACTCCCAATGCCAATGCAGGCAACACATCGGTAACGAGGTTGATGTATAAAATCTGGAGCGCTAATAAGCTGAAATGAAAATTAAATATCGATGCTACAAACACAATTAACAATTCGCTGATATTGCAGGAAAGAAGAAACACAACAAACTTTCTAATGTTTTCAAAAATGATTCTTCCCTGTTTTATTGCAACCACAATAGAGGAGAATGAATCATCCTTAAGAATCATATCCGCAACTTCTTGGGCAACCTGTGTTCCCCGCAAACCCATGGCAATTCCGATGTCTGATTTCTTTAAAGCCGGCGCATCATTTACTCCGTCACCGGTCATACCTACAACAGATTTATCCTCCTGCAACACTGCAACCAAATCTAATTTTTGTTTGGGACTAACGCGAGCAAATACTTTGGATGCAGACCACTTTTCCTTTTCTTCTGACGAAAGTTTTTCATACTCATTCATTTCTTTTCCATGAATCACAATTTCATTTTCTGATTCGAGCAAACCCAATTTTATTGCTATATTTTTTGCAGTGGCCGGATGGTCGCCTGTAATCATCACCACTTTAATTCCTGCAGATTTACATTCCTGAATTGCTGCAAATACTTCTTCCCGTGGCGGGTCGAGCATACCTATCAATCCAACAAAAACAAGATTTTTTGTTAAAACATCCGTTGATTCATCAGCATCTTTATAAGCCATTGCAATCATGCGCAATCCTGCTGCAGAAAATTTTTCCGCATCACTTATCCATTTTGTTTTAAGTGTTTCATCAAAGGATTTTACTTCTTCTTTTTCCAATATAGAAATACAGCATTTTAATAATTCTTCCACGGCGCCTTTTGCAGCGACAAAACTTTTCTCGTCTGCTTTGTGCATCGTAGCCATAATGCGGGTTTCAGAAGAGAAAGGTTGTTCTTTGATTTTTGGAAATTCATTTCGATATGGAATAATATCTATTTGATTGCAGTAAGCAAATTTTAATAACCCTGTTTCAAGCGGGTCGCCCACCTCTTTCAAATCATTATTGTTAACAGTAAGTTCAGCCGTATTACACAACACCGCGATTTGTTTGATAAGTTGAAAACTTTTGCTTTCAGAAAAATTAGCTTTAGAAATAAATTTAATTTTTCGAGCTGAAGGATTCAATTTTATTTCCATAGCTCCTTCGCCTGTTACAATCGTGTTCACTTCAATTATGTTTTGTGTAAGTGTTCCTGTTTTATCTGTGCAAATAATATTTGTTCCTCCAAGGGTTTCCACAGCTTCTAATTTTTTCACAAGGACATTGTGTTTTGCCATTTTCATCATACCCTGTGCAAGCGCCAATGTTGCAACTATTGCAAGCCCTTCAGGAATTGCAGCCACTGCAAGCGCTATGGATGTTTCTAGGAGTTCAAGAAATTTATCTCCTGACAAAAGACCGGTAATGAAAATTATTACTACAAGTCCAATTGTTATCATAATTAATTTCTTGCTGAACTGCTGCAGTTTTTTTTCAAGAGGTGTTGCCGATTGGTCGGCAGACTGAACTAAGGAAGCAATTTTTCCAAGCTCTGTTTGCAATCCAATTCCGGTAACAATTGCTTTTACATTTCCTTTGGTAACAAATGTTCCTTTGTAAAGCATGTTTATACGTTCGGCAAGTGAGGTATCTTTCTCTAAAATCTTTTCTTCTTTTTCTACCGGCATCGATTCCCCTGTCAATGCAGATTCATCCGCCTGCGCCTGCGATGTGTTAAAAATTCTTGCATCAGCAAGAATCATATCGCCTGCTTCAAGAAATAAAATATCTCCGGGAACAATTTCCGAAGAAGGAATTTCAATCAGTTTACTGTTGCGTATAACTTTTGCATTTACCTGTGTCATTTTTTTCAACGCTTCCATTGAACGCTCTGCATGGTATTCCATAAAAAAACCGATAAGGGCATTTATGAGAATAACCAACAGAATAGCATAACCCTCCAACCATTCTTTGAAAAAGAAAGATAACCCGGCAGCTACCAACAACATGTAAACCATCGGGCTTGTAAACTGTGAAAGAAAAATTAAAACCGGGTGTTTCTTTTTTTTCTGTTCAATATTATTTTTTCCAAATAAATTTTGCCTTTCCGATATTTCATCGGCAGATAAACCTTTTTCAAAGTCTGTCGAAAGTTCTTTGCATATGTCTTCTTTTGAAAAAGAATGTGCAGAATCGACTGGATATTTAATATTACTCATGATAATATAGATTTACATAAAGTAATATCAACAATTAAATTAATCTGCATACCGGATGTTTTGGTTATGATTATTAGTTTTCTCTTCATGATTTTCAATACATTTTTTTATATTAATTCATTTTTACCCGCTACATTTTGTTGAAAACAATCAAGATTGTAAATGGTAGTCTCTGCAATATTTTTCAAAGCAGTATCCGTTAAAAATGCCTGGTGGCTTGTGATAATAACATTTTTAAATGACATCAATCTTGCAATGATATCATCCTGTAAAACATCTTCGGAATGGTCTTCAAAAAAAAGTCCTGCTTCTTCCTCATACACATCCATGCCAAAATACCCGATATGACCTGATTTCAATGCGTCAATAACGTGTTTGGTATTTACCAAAGCACCTCTGCTGGTGTTGATGAGCATAACACCGGGCTTCATAACAGCAATGCAATTTTCATTGATAATGTATTTTGTATCTGCATTCAACGGCGCATGCAGTGTAATAATATCTGACCTCCTACATAGTGTCATGCAATCAGTATATTCCATATTGTATTTTTCTTTCAGTTCATCATTCTCCACTTTATCAAACACCAATAATTTGCATCCGAAACCATAAAGTATTTTGGCCATAACACTTCCGATTTTTCCTGTACCAATTATGCCGACAGTTTTTTCGTTCATATCAAAACCAACAAGACCATCCAATGAAAAGTTTTGTTCCATTATGCGGATATGCGAACGGATAATTTTTCTATTCAATGCAAGCATTAATGCTATTGTATGCTCAGCTATTGCATAAGGTGAATAATCGGGAACACGCGCTACTTTAATTCCAAGTTCCTTTGCTCTTTTGATGTTCACATTATTGAATCCTGCAGAGCGCAATACAATAAATTTTACACCCAGTTGATTTAATTTTTCGAGTACAGGAGCAGAGGCATCATCACTTACAAAAAGGGCAACTGCTTTGCACCCTTCAGCAAGACTTGCTGTTTGTAAGTTTAACGGAGTATCCAGAATTATAAGTTCATGCTTGTTGTTGTTTGCATTTAGCAAATAATTTTTCTCAAAGCGATGATTGCTGTAAATTGCTATTTTCATTTTTTAATCTTTTACTTCTAAAAATTCCACCTTTCCATGTTTCCTTAATTCTCTTTCTTTCACTAATTGATAAACCACCGGCAGCACAATCAAAACAAAAAGTGTAGAAGTAATCAATCCGAAAACAAATGGAATGGCGATGGGTTTCATCACATCACTACCAACACCCGTTGCCAACAGGATAGGTAACAATCCAATCATGTCAGCCATAACGGTCATTAGTTTAGGGCGGACGCGCATCACTGCTCCTGAAAAAACTGCGTTCTGAATTTCTTCCTGTGAAATGGCAGGACTGTTATTCTTTTCAACTGCATCATGTATTGCTTCATTCAGATATACAATCATCAGCACACCGGTTTCTACAGCTATTCCGAACAACGCAATAAAGCCAACTGCAACAGCTACTGAAAAATTCACATCAAAAAAATACATGGAATACACACCTCCTATTAAGGCGATGGGAATACTGGAAAGAACAATCAGCATTTCTTTTGCTGAACGAAATGTGAAATACAAAACAAATGCTATGATAAGCAAGGTGATTGGAATAATAATTTTTAAACGCTTCTCCGCACGAACTTTATTTTCATATTGTCCGCTCCATTGTATGAAATAACCGCTTGGTAATTTTTTGAAATCATTGTCAATCCTTGCTTTTGCTTCTTTCACAACGCTGCCCATGTCTTTTCCGCGAACATTGAATAAAACAGTTCCGCGCAGCATCGCATTTTCCGAATTTATCATTGGCGGACCTTCCGAAATTTCAATGTCGGCAACTGATGATAAAGGGATTACACCATAATCGGAAGTTTGGAGCGGAGTGCGTTTTATTTCTTCAATATCATTTCTGAAATCCTGCCCCAAACGCATGGAAACACTGAACCGTTGTCGACCTTCCACCGTGTTTGTCAAAGGCATATTACCCAATGCCATTTCAATGAGCATGTTCACTTCCTCAATGGATAAGTTGTATCGTGCAATTTCTTCACGCTTTATTTTAATGTCCAGATATTTTCCGCCCGTGAGTTGCTCTACATATAGGTCGGCAAGTCCTTCCACCCCTTGTAATGATTTTTCTATTTGCCTTGACAAGTTGTAAATGGTATCAAGGTTCTGCCCGTAAACTTTTATTCCAATATCCGTTCTCACACCCGTTGAAAGCATATTGATACGGTTGATAATCGGCTGTGTCCATCCACTTGTTACTCCCGGTATCTGTACTTTTTCATTCAGCTCTGCAATCAGTTTTTCGGTGGTCATTCCTTCACGCCATTGTGATTTTGGTTTTAGGATGATGATGGTTTCAATCATGCTCATAGGTGCATTATCGGTTGCTGTATAAGCACGACCTGCTTTGCCCAAAACATTTTCCACTTCCGGAAAACCTGCAATGATTTTATCCTGAACCTGCAATATTCTTTTTGCTTCATTGTTAGAAACATCGGGAAGTGTTACAGGCATAAACAATAGAGAACCCTCGTCTAATGGTGGCATAAATTCAGAACCTAATTGAATGACAAAAGGAATACTGCCCAATACAATAAGTATTGCAATTGCAATCACTGTTTTTTTCCATCGCTGGCATAAGCGCAAAACCGGACTGTAAATTTTTATGAAGAAATTAGAAATGGGGTTTCTGCTTTCAGGTATTAGTTTACCCTTCATTAATGTACGCAAAAGCATTGGAACTATAAACAGGGCAACTATTATAGAACCAATCATTGTAAAGGTTTTAGTCCATACCAAGGGAGAAAATAATTTTTTTTCCTGACCTTCTAAAAAAAGTATGGGGGCAAATGAAATGAGTGTAACGAGAATGGAAAAGAAAATTGCTCGACCAACAGTTCGTGATGAACGCTCAATAATTTTGATGCGTTCTTCTTCGCTTAGTTCTTTTGTATTTCCAATTCTTTCCTTTTCCATTAGTCTTTAGATTTAATCACCGCTTTCACCAATCCTTTATAGGCATTCTCCGTCATTACAATTCCAGCATCTACCAAATCACCAATCGCTAACGCAATTCCTCCGAGTGACATTATATTAAGTGAAATTCCAAAAAGTTTAACGAGCATAAAGCCAATTAATACCGATAAGGGTATTGTGATAATAGCCACTGCTGCACTGCGTACATGAAATAGAAACAGCAACACTACGAGAGAAACAATAATTATTTCTTCTATCAGCGCTTCTTTTAATGTTGCAATTGCTGCTTCAATAAGGTTGCTGCGGTCATAAGCAATTTTTATTTTTATTCCGGGTGGTAATCCTTTTTCAACATCTTCTAACTTTTCCTTTACATTGTCTATTACCTCTTTTGCATTCTCACCGTACCGCATTACCACAATGCCCCCTGTAACTTCGCCTTCTCCATTTTCATCAACAATGCCTAATCGTATATCGCTGCTCATTTGCACATCAGCAACATCTTTCAATAGGATAGGAATTGAATTGTAAGAGCCCACTGAAATTTCTTCAATGTCTTTAATATCCTTTATATATCCCAATCCTCTAATCATGTAACCCATGCGGTTCGTTTCGTAAATGCTTCCACCTACATCACGGTTATTGGCTTTTATTGCGTTTGCCACATCCATTGCCGAAACATTGTAATAAACTAATTTGTGTGGGTTAATACTTACCTGATACTGTTTCTGAAATCCACCGAATGAAGCAACCTCACTCACTCCTTGTACATTTTGTAATGCAAATTTCACATACCAGTCCTGCGCTGCCCTCAACTCCCCTAAATCGTATCCATCACCCTGAAGTGTATACCAAAAAACATGACCAACGCCAGTTCCATCGGGACCCAATGATGGCGTTACTCCATCCGGCAAAAATCGCTGTGCATAATTCAACCGTTCCAACACACGGGTTCTTGCCCAATAAATTTCTGCATTATCATCAAAAATGACGAAGATGAAACTCATGCCAAACATAGAAGCAGCACGAATGGCTTTAACATTTGGAATGCCCTGCAAGTTGGAAACCAATGTATAGGTAATTTGGTCTTCCATGATTTGAGGATTGCGCCCCATCCATTCCGTGTAAACGATTACCTGATTTTCTGAAAGATCAGGAATAGCATCAACGGGAGTAGTCATTACTGACCATATGCCACCTGCAATAATCATAAATATGCCGATCCATACGAAGAAGCGGTTGTGCATTGACCATGAAATTATTTTTTCAATCATTTCAAATGCCTTTAGAAAATTGTTGCTTCATGCTGCTGTTGTTTGTTTATTTTTAAATATTTCAGTCAAATACCGCATGCCCTGTCACCCACGCAAGGCGAGTTGCAGTCAAAAACCAAGTCATTGTTGCTGCAATGAAGATTAAAATAATTTTTGACCTTTGCATTTTGAATTTGATTCTCCAATTTTTATTTGGACTTGAAATTCTGCATGATCACACTGGAAAAATATACGGATCATTTCCTGCAAAAGATGATTTATTAGATTCCTTAAAATGATTTAAATCACCTTTTCAATTCTTTAATATACCAACTCCACTATTATTGTTAAATATTAACCCTATAACTTTAGCAACACTTTGGTGATTATATTTTCCTTTTATTATTTTTTCTCCTGTAACAGGGTATAAGTTTTTTTACTTATTGACATTGATCTCAAATAAGATCATGTTAATTCATTCTGATGAAGACGCTTATTCAAATTATAGTTTTTCAAAATGCTGTCACGTTTCGAACTTTTAACAAGGTTTTTTTGATTGCGGAGATTCAACATTTCCGAGCGAAGTTTTTTCTTCGTTGCTTCTTCTGTCATATTGAGAATAGATGCAACTTTTTTTATAGAATTGCATTGATTGCATAGTAAATGAATGAGTTCTACTTCTTCCGCCGGGCTAAAGATTTTTGGATTTAAACCAGACTGGTTTAGATATTTTGTCGTATAATTGAATGTATATATCAAAAGGGTAGGGCAAAGAGCATATTTTACATTTGCCAGAATTTGATTTTCCTTTAATTGAATAAAAGCAGGTATAAAAATTTCTTCTGCAAGAGTTTTATCGTCGGTCAGATTTAAAATTATACCATACATTGCTGATGAGTATTTATCATACAAACTATCCCACGCCAAAAGATTATTCTCTAATAGCAATAGGATGACTTGTTGGTCAGACATTTTTTCTTTAATAAGCATAACTAATGTGTTTGAAAAATTATGCCACAAATTTCACTGGCACAATAGCAATAAGCGTTAACTAATTTGGGGAAATAAGTTACCCAAATCAGGTCTTTGCAAGGAAGGTATTACATAACCATTCCCAAAATAGTAGTGTGGTTTAGAAGCTGGATTGCCCAAGCGCATCGCCACCGGTTGCAGCGTTTTGTTGAATCTAAAAGCAATCCTAAAGATTGAACCTAAAGATTTGACTGGCACGGTTTTCTTATGGTTATTTAACTATTTGTGTAATACAAATACTTATGATTGACTAAATAGCATTATTAAACTATTATATGCCGGTTAGAAAAAAGATTTTACTTATTGATGATGAGGAAGATTTTGCCCAATTGATGGGAAAATTACTCATAAAGGAGAATTTTGACTTTTTAATTGCCTATACGCTTACTGAAGGAATGTTATTGCTTGAAAAAGAAAAACCTGAATTTGTTTTCTTGGATAACATTTTACCAGATGGTTTAGGGTGGGAGAAAACGGAGTATATTTTACATAACTATCCGAAAACGCAATTAATTCTGTTGAGCGGGCTTAGCGTTCCAAAAACATCTTCTTCAACATTTCGCATACTTGAAAAACCATTAACACGTAATGAATTATTATCATGCCTTAATATTAACAACCTGAAAACAGTTTGATTACATATTATTACCCTGGAAGGGTATCTTTTTCAATATAAAATTAAAATGCTGACAGGTACTATAAAAGTGACAACAAAAACGATTGAAGAATTATTGTCACCGCTGCGGCAATATTTTCTTAAGGACACTTTTATAAGAAGTGATATTAATAATGCACCTCCTTTAAGAGCTGAATTATTAACGATTGAGCAGATGGGTTTTCTTGGCAAAGCTCTGGCAGGAAAACATGAAATTAATAAAAAAAATACTCCCGAACTTTTATTGAAAAGATTAGCGGATAATGAAGAAGTGCTGAAACGTGTAACTGATCTATTACAAGAGGCGGTTAAAGAAAAAAGTCCTATCGCTCCAGCAGGAGAATGGCTGCTAGACAATTTTTATTTGATTGAAGAACAAATACTTATTGCCAAAAGGCATTTGCCAAAAGGCTACAGTAAGGGATTACCAAAACTTAGTCATCGCAACGGAGCGTCAGCAGGATTCCCAAGAGTATATGATATTGCTATAGAAATAATATCGCATAGCGATGGACATTTAGATATACATACACTTAATCGTTTTATTGAGTCGTATCAGGAAACAAATGAACTAACTTTAGGAGAGTTGTGGGCTATACCGATTATGCTGCGTCTTGCACTGCTCGAAAACATGAGACGTGTGGCTGCGCGAATTGCGATAGACCGCATTGATGCAAACCTTGCACATCATTGGGCCGACCGGATTATTAAAATGGCTGAAAAAAATCCAAAAAACTTAGTGCTTGTAATGGCAGATCTTGCCAGAACTGATCCGCCAATGACGAGTGCTTTTATAGCTGAATTTTCACGAAAGCTGCAATGGAAAGGATTCAATTTAACCTTACCTGTATCATGGCTGGAGCAGCAACTTACCGAAACTGGTGATACGATAAATGGAATGGTGATTGCCGAAAATCATAAGCAGGCTACCGACCAGGTTACCATGACAAACAGCATTAATAGTTTACGCTTCTTAATAAAAACAGATTGGCGTGATTTCGTTGAAGCAATGAGTCATGTAGAACATACATTGAGGTGTGACGCTGAACAGGTATATGCTCACATGGATTTTTATACACGTGATCAATACAGGCACGCAGTGGAGAATATTGCCAAGAATGGTAAGTTAAAAGAAATTGATGTTGCTAAAACTGTAGTAGGTCTTGCAAGAGAATGTGCAGAAAAAAATGTTAATGATAAACATCAAATGCATGTTGGATATTATTTGATTGGTGATGGATTACCGATAACCGAAAAAATATTGAAAGTGAAATACTCATTTTTAACACTAGTCAACCAATTTTTCTTAAGGAATGTACCAAAGTTTTATGTTTTTGAATCAGTTCTGTTAACGGCACTTATAAGCACTTTTCTTATTTCAAAACTATATCATGAAGAGAAAAGCACCGGCATACTTATTTTTTTGTCATTCTTAAGCATTTTAGCTGCAAGTCATTTTTCTATTGCTGTTATTAACTGGATGGCAACGTTGAGAATTGGACCAAGACCATTACCCAAAATGGATTTCTCCTCGGGTATTCCGGCAGATGCATGTACCTTAGTTGTTATACCAACAATTATTACCGGTATAAACCAGATAAACACACTTGTTGAAGATCTTGAAGTAAGATTTTTATCCAACAGAGATCCCAATTTGTTATTCGCCCTGTTAACTGATCTGAGTGATGCAACAACAGAAAATTTGCCCGATGATGAAATTCTGGTAACACATACCAAACAAAAAATTGTTGAGCTGAATAAAAAATACAGTAAACATGCGCACGAACTATTTTTTCTTTTTCACCGCCCACGTTCGTGGAATCCTGTTGACAAAATATGGATGGGCTATGAACGCAAGCGAGGAAAACTTGGTGAACTCAATCACCTTTTGCGTGGCCGGGCGAAGGATCGCTTTTCCGTAATCGTAGGTGAGGAGAAAATTTACACTACTGTAAAATATGTAATCACACTTGATACCGACACTCAACTGCCAAGAGAAGCTGCCGGAAAATTAGTTGGTTTAATGGCACATCCACTCAATCTTCCTGTATATGATGAACAGAAGAAAAGAATCGTAAAAGGCTATGGCATTGTGCAGCCTCGTGTTGCTGTTAGCTTACACGGAAGCACTCGGTCCTATTACACCCGTTTGCACGAAAATGATTCAGGCATTGATCCATATACCCGGCTAACCTCTGATTTATACCATGACATATTCAGTGAAGGGTCGTTTATTGGTAAAGGAATATACGATGTGGATGTTTTTGAAAAAGTGTTGGGCAATCGCTTTCCTGAAAACAGAATATTGAGTCATGATTTGTTAGAAGGCAGTTATGTTCGTTGCGGGTTTGCAAGCGATGTATTGTTATACGAAGAGTTTCCTTCCCGTTACAGTACTGACAGCAGCAGGCACCACAGGTGGACAAGAGGCGATTGGCAAATTGGTATTTGGTCTTTGCCATGGGTTCCTGATGCACATGGCAAGTTGCGCAGAAATTCATTAACAGCCCTATCCCGATGGAAAATATTTGATAATCTGAGGCGCAGTTTGGTGCCTATTGTACTTTTATTAATTCTTATTTTATGCTGGACCATATTGCACTCAACCCATTTCTGGATGTTATTTATCCTTGGTGTAGTGCTGCTTCCCTCACTCAGTATTTCAGCATGGGATATTATTAAAAAACCAGAAGAGATTTCTCTTGCTCAACATGTAAAAAATGTTTTTCGTAATACATCCACTAATGTAATACAGTCATTTTTTACGCTGGTTTGTTTGCCTTTTGAAGCTTACATCAGTATAGATGCTATTTTGCGAACCATCTGGAGAATTCTCTTTTCACATAAAAATTTGCTCGAATGGAATCCTTCCGGGTTTGCTAAAAAACAAAACGAAAATTTATTTACGCTTTACAAATCCATGTGGTTTGCGCCTTTACTAAGTGTAGCATTATTTATTCTTTTGTTAAACCTTTTTCCACACACAATTTTATTAGCAACTCCTTTTCTTATCATCTGGATATTGTCTCCTGCTATTGTAAATTGGATAAGCATTCCACGCCCCGTTTTAAGAACAAAAATAACTGACGGACAAAGAAAATATCTCAGAGAACTTTCGAGAAAAACATGGAACTTTTTTGAAACTTATGTTACGGAAAATGATAATTGGATGCCGATTGATAACCTGCAACAATATCCGATAACAATTATTGCGCATCGCACTTCTCCTACTAACATAGGTGTGTCACTGCTTGCTAATCTTTCCGCAGTTGATTTTGGATATATCACACTTTCACAATTACTTGAACGAACTTCCAACACTTTTAAAACGCTTAATAAGCTTGAAAGATATGAAGGCCATTTTTATAACTGGTACGACACGCAATCATTGCTGCCTTTGCATCCCAGGTATATATCCACAGTGGATAGCGGAAATTTAGCAGGTCATTTACTCACATTGCGACAAGGGCTTTTTGAAATGCTAAATCGCAAAATAATTAAAGATGATTTGTGGGATGGGCTTTATGATACCATAAGAATTATTGCAAAAAAAATACCGCTGGAAGAGCAAATGATGTTCATAGATTTTCAAACAGCATTTGAAGTTGAAAATTCATCACGACCGGTAGCGTTAAGTGAATTGAAAAGTAGTCTTGAAAAAATCTCCGGGTTGCTGAATGATTTACTTATCCATGAAAAATTAAAAGAGAATACAGAAGCATTGGAATGGATGATTTCTTTGTACAATCAAATTAAGGAATGGCTTCATGAAATGGTTCTGTTGTTGCCGTGGATCAATAATAATCCTGTGCCTGAAAAATTTAAAGGATTAAGTGTATTTCAAAAAATTCCTTCATTAGCTCAGCTTGCGCGAATTGATAATGATATGCATACTGAACTTATTTCTTTTCATAATGGAAATAAAACGGAGGAAGAATATAAATGGATTGTGGATTTTGAAAAATCAATTGCAAATGTAAGCGCTTCAGCAAAGGAACGAATTGCAGCAATTCATCAATTAGCTTCTCAATGCTTTGACTTTGCAGATGTGAATTACAACTTTTTGTATGATAAAACTCAACACTTATTGGCAATAGGTTATAATGCAGATGAGCACCATCGCGATACAGGCTTTTATGATTTACTTGCTTCCGAAGCTCGGTTAGGTTTATTTGTAGCGATAGCACAAGGAAAAATTTCGCAGGAAAGCTGGTTTGCATTAGGAAGACGACTTACAGTTGCTGACAGTACACCAGTTTTGATTTCGTGGAGCGGTTCTATGTTTGAATACCTTATGCCTAATTTGATAATGCCACTTTACGAACATACACTGTTAGATAATACTTCCAGGGGTTCAGTAAAAAAACAAATTGAATACGGCAAAGAACAAGGTGTGCCCTGGGGCATTTCAGAATCATGCTACAATATGGTTGACGCTCATCTCACCTACCAGTATCGCGCATTCGGAGTTCCTGAATTAGGCTTTAAACGGGGGCTTCATCTTGATCTCGTTATTGCACCTTATGCCACAATAATGGCATTGATGGTTGATCCTGCTGCAGCATGTAAAAACCTGGAAAGACTACATGCCAAGGGATATGAAGGTCGTTATGGATTTTTTGAATCAATTGATTATACTCCATCGCGTTTACCAAGAGCAAAGGTGCCTGCCTTGATTCAATCATTCATGACGCATCACCAGGGCATGAACCTGCTTTCTCTCACTTACCTGCTCTGTGATCAACCGATGCAAAAGCGTTTTGAAGCCGACCCCAATTTACAAACTGCTCTTCTATTATTACAGGAAAGAGTTCCGAAATCAACAGGATATTATTCCATTTCTGTTGACACGGAAGAGATCATTCATTCTTCTTCAAGCGCAGAAATGCGTGTTATCCGCTCGCCTGACACACCTCAACCTGAAATTCAATTACTTTCAAATGGCAGTTACCATGTAATGGTTACTAATGCAGGTGGCGGATACAGCCGGTGGAAAGATATAGCGCTTACACGTTGGAGAGAAGATACCACCTGCGATAATTGGGGTGCTTTCTGTTATATCCGCGATCTTCATACAGGTGAGTTTTGGTCAACAACACATCAGCCCACTTTAAAAGAAACATCGCATTACGAAGCAATATTTACACAAGGACGTATTGAGTTCCGCAGAACAGACAATGAGATTGAATTGCATACTGAAATTGTTGTTTCTCCGGAAGATAATTTAGAGATCAGGCGGGTTCATATTAAGAACCTCTCCAATAAGATCCGGAAAATTGAGATCACAAGTTATAGTGAAGTAGTAATTGCTTTACAGGTAACGGATGATGCCCATCCTGCATTCAGCAATCTTTTTGTGCAAACAGAATTGTTGCAGAATCAACATGCCATTATTTGTTCAAGACGTCCGCGCTCCAAAGATGAAAGTCCTCCATGGATATTTCATTTAATGAAATTAGCCGAAGGCAATGCTGCTCATATCTCTTATGAAACTGATCGCGATAAATTTATTGGCAGGGGCAACAGCGTTGCGAATCCGAAGGCAATGCATCAACCGGAACCTCTGTCAAATTCACAAGGCTCTGTACTTGACCCCATAATTTCAATTCAGTATCGGATAACCATAGGTGAAGAAGAAACTGCAATTATTGATATCATAACCGGCATTGCCGAAACCCGCAGCGAATGTCAAACTCTTGTTGATAAATACCAGGATCATAATTTCAGGAAACGTGCTTTCGAATTATCGTGGACTTATAGTGAAGTGGTTTTGCGTCAAATTAATGCAACCGAATCTGACGCACAGCTTTATACTCTAATTGCAGGCTCTGTTATATTTACTAATCCAGCATTAAGAGCCAATAAAGAAATTCTTATTAAAAATACCAAAGGTCAATCTTCGTTATGGAGTTATTCTATTTCGGGTGATATACCTATTGTGCTGTTGCAGGTTTCAGATAATACCAACCTTGCCATGATAAAACAATTATTACAAGCGCGATATTATTGGCAGCTTAAAGGTTTGATTGTTGATCTCGTTATTATAAATGAAGATTATAGTGGCTATCGAAATGACCTCCAGGAGCAGATTCAAAGCCTTATTACAGCAGGTTTAGGAAATAATCAGAGAGAAAAACAAGGAGGTGTATTTTTAAGAATGGCTGACCAGGTTTCAAATGAAGATAGGATCTTAATTCAGACAATAGCAAGAATTATTATTTCTGATACCTACGGAACTTTAACCGATAATATAAACAGGAGAAATAATTTAACTCCCGTTATACCTTTTTTAATTAAGAGCAAAAGATATGAAGCGCAAATTGGAACAGAGGAGAGAGAAGAAGACCTGCAATTTTATAACGGTTTGGGAGGATTTTCTGCTGACGGTAATGAATATATAATCAACACACGGGAAAATATCAGAACTCCTTTACCATGGATTAACGTATTGGCAAATGCAAACTTCGGAACAGTTGTAACCGAAAGCGGACCTTCTTATACCTGGGCTGAAAATGCACACGAGTTCAGGCTAACACCCTGGAATAATGATCCGGTTACCGGTAATTGTGGTGAAGCATTTTATATTCGCGATGAAGAGACCGGTCATTACTGGTCACCGATGCCTTACCCTGCAATAGGAAAATCAAACTATATAACCAGACATGGTTTTGGCTATAGTATTTATGAATGTGAAGAGGATGGAATCCAATCAGAAATATGGATATATGTTGACAGTCAGGCGCAAATAAAATTTACAGTAGTAAAGATTCGTAATGTTTCAGGTCGGGCACGTACCCTAACAGTAACCAGTTACGTGGAATGGGTGCTGGATAGTCTTCGTACCAAATCGGCAATGCATATTGTTACAGAGTTTAATCCTGAATATCGCACACTGCTAACACGTAATCCCTATAATTCTGAATTCCCAAACAGGGTTACATTTTTAGATGTAAATAATGTAAAATTTGATTTCACAACTGACCGCAATGAATTTATAGGCCGCAATGGAACACTTCAAAAACCCGAAGCCATGAATAGATTGCGCTTGGCAGGAAAACATGGTGCGGGATATGATCCCTGCACCGCTATACAGGTTCCCATTGTATTACAATCAGGCGAGGAGCGTGAAGTAATATTTAAAATGGGTGCAGCAAAAGATGTTGCGGAAGCGCAACAATTGATCAATCTTTTTCGCGACACAAATGCTGTTAACGATGCGCTAAAAAAAGTTCGCGAATACTGGCAACATACGCTTGGTTCCATAAAAATTAAAACTCCTGATAAATCATTAAATATTTTAACAAACGGATGGCTGCTTTACCAGGTAATAGCCTGCAGACTTTGGGGACGCAGTGGATTTTATCAATCGGGCGGAGCATTTGGATTCAGGGATCAATTGCAGGATGTGATTGCGGTTATGCATGCGCAACCGGAATTAACGCGTGAGCAAATTCTGCTTGCTGC
This sequence comes from uncultured Chitinophagales bacterium, assembly GCA_964638865.1. GTDB lineage: Bacteria > Bacteroidota > Bacteroidia > Chitinophagales > BACL12 > UBA7236. Next base: position 22,964 of record CAZXBG010000012.1, read on the forward strand.
TTCGCGACAGTTTCAGGAAGGCGATGTTCAGCATTGGTGGCATCCTCCACAAGGAAGGGGAGTGCGCACACTATGTTCTGATGATTTGTTATGGCTGCCTTATACTACTTCCTGTTATGTGAATAATACACATGACTTTAAGATATTAGAAATTCCTGTTCCTTTTTTAGAAGGTCGGGAGTTGAAAGTGAATGAAGAATCTTATTATGATCTTCCGTTAATTTCAAAACAAAAAGCTTCGTTGTATGATCACTGCAAAAGGGCAATCACAAAATCATTAAAATTTGGCGTTAATGGTTTGCCTTTGATGGGATCAGGCGACTGGAATGACGGAATGAATATGGTGGGCATACATGGAAAAGGGGAAAGTGTGTGGCTTGGATTTTTTCTTTACGATATTCTGAAACGTTTTGAATCCATTGCAATAAAAATGAACGATGAAGAATTTGTAAATGTCTGTATACAAAAAGCGGCTGAATTAAAAATTAATATTAATAGAACATCTTGGGATGGTGCATGGTACAGGCGTGCGTATTTTGATGATGGTGCAGCATTAGGATCAGCCGTTAACGATGAATGTAAAATAGATTCCTTATCGCAAAGCTGGTCAGTGCTTTCAGGTGCCGGAGAGCCGGAACGATCTTTAAAAGCTATGGAATCAGCCGATAAATATTTAGTAGACAGAGAGCATTCGATCATTCATCTGTTAGATCCGCCATTCAATAAATCTGATTTTGAACCGGGTTACATTAAAGGGTATGTACCCGGGGTTAGAGAGAATGGCGGCCAATATTCTCATGCTGCAATATGGATGATAATAGCATTTGCTAAATTGGGAAACAATACAAAAGTTTGGGAATTATTAAATATCATCAATCCCATTAATCATGGAAAATCAGCTGCAGACATTGCGGTATATAAGGTAGAACCTTATGTTTTAGCAGCCGATGTTTATGGAGTAACCCCACATGAAGGTCGTGGCGGATGGACGTGGTACACAGGATCAGCAAGCTGGATGCATCAACTTATTATTTCCTCTTTTCTCGGTTTAAAACGGGAGGGAAATACGCTGCAAATTAATCCATGTGTTCCTGCGGAGTGGCAATCATTTGAAATTGATTACCGCTACAAAAAAACAAATTACCGTATAGAAGTTCAGCTGGTTGCTGATAAAAATGACAGGGCGTTAATAGTTGATGGCATTGTAAAAGCGGAAAATAATATTCAGCTTGTAGATGATGAAACGGAACATGTAATAACAATTAAAATATTACAGGAGGTTGTAATAATTGAAAAGGATTAGGATAAAATGTAACAAACAATAATTTTAATAACTTCTGATTTTTTATTGCAGCCCATAAATTGCGGCAAGCACACTATTATTTTAAATTAATGCTGTCGGATATTTTTAAAACGTATGCGGTTATTGAAAAATAATGGTTATTTAATGGACGCGCCTTGATAGATTATTTTTTTTAGTATCCAAATTTTATATAAAAATTAGTATTAAAATCATGATCATCACTTAACATAAAATCAAATAAAAAGTTTAAGGGATTTTTGTTTATCGTCATTTTTCATTTGCATTTTTTAGCGTCACTCTAAGCCATATAAACCCTATTATCCCTGCAATAAGCGAAGCAATAATAATTGCAATTTTTGAATTATTTATAATGTCTGCATCGTCAAATGCAAGAAGCGTTATGAAGATTGACATGGTAAAACCAATACCGCCTAAAAATCCCGCTCCAATTATGTTTTTCCATTTCAAGTCTGTAGGTAATGTACAAAGTCCTAAACCAGCACCAATGAATGAAAAAAGAAAAATGCCTAAAGGTTTTCCAATCACAAGCCCTGTCATAATACCCAAACTACTCGTTTGTGTTAAACCACTGTGCCAATCGTCGCCAATTGCAATGCAGGTATTTGCAATTGCAAACAAGGGTAAAATAAAAAATGCAACGGGCTTGTGTAAGAAATGCTGAATAATAAATGAAGGTGATTTTTCTCCACCATCACCAAATGGAATTGCAAAGGCTAACAAAACGCCTGTTATTGTAGCATGAACACCTGAATGCAACATAAAATACCACATAAAAACACCTCCAATTAAATACGGAATAAGGTTGTGAACTTTCAGTCGGTTTAGCAGTAGTAAAAAACCAAAGATGCCTAATGCAATAAATAAATTTACAAATACTATTGAAGTGGTATAAAAAATTGCAATAACGATTATTGCACCCAGGTCGTCCATTACAGCCAATGCCGTCAGAAATATTTTTAGAGAGGTAGGAACACGTTTACCCAATAACGATAAAATGCCGATTGCAAAAGCAATATCAGTCGCCATTGGAATACCTGCCCCTGCTTGCGTATCTGTGCCGAAGTTGAGCAATAAAAAAAGTCCCGCAGGAACAAGCATACCACCTAATGCTCCAAAGATTGGCAATGAAGCATTTTTTATATCGGAAAGTTCACCTTTATAAATTTCTCTTTCTAACTCTAAACCAATGAGTAAAAAGAAAATGGCCATTAGCCCGTCATTAATCCAATGAACGATACTGTGCCCGCCAAAGTCAAACTGCCAAAAGTTAATATAATCTGTCTGCCAAGCCGAATTTGCAAGTGCAAGTGAAACAAGGGTTACGAAAACTAAAATGAGTCCGCCTGCTTTTTCGCTGTTAAAGAAATCGTTGAAAAGTTTTGTTAATTTCATTTTTATTGCCTGTTTGATTGGGTCTAAAGTTAACAAGCGGCTAAAAATAATAAAAAAATTCTAATCTGCTTGTTACAAAAATAGTATATGAAATTTATTGCAAATAGAAACATACATAACACTACATCCAATTGGAAATATCACAGATCAGAAAGCAAAAGGAGAAGGTAAGACAAATATTTAAAAAAAAGGCAGTTTTAACCAGTTGAACTCCACTTTGGTCATTTTATATATCGTTGCGCAACTGTCACAAAATGGCATTCTTTAATCAATGAAACCATAACTTTTCCAATTCTTTTTTTCAGAATTGTATTTTTCAGTAACCAAAAAATCCACGTGAATATGAAATTTCAAAGTTCTCATTATCAATCGTTCTAATATATTCAATGCCAAATGGATATGTAATTTCCCTCGGCAATTCACCTTTAACCGTCTTATCTTTTTCTATTTTTACAATTATTCTTTCACTCCTGATTTTTTGTATTTTGTCAACGGTAAGAACGGATAAAATTTGTAAAAAAATAAAAACCGGCAGTATTGAAAACACAAATATTGGTTGTCTTTTATTTAGTTTTTTATTAAAAAGAGATGCAATTAAATAAATGAAAGTCACAATAAAAAGTATTGATAATTTTCACTATACTTCTAGCAAACAAATTATAATGATAATGCGTATCGCCACAGGAATTTTGTTACTGCGGCTTTTCTGTTCCTTTGTTTTAAATTGGAAAAGAGGTGAGCAAAATCCTTTTAGAAATTGCTCCCCTTTTTTGTTTTTATGTTGAAGTCAATTTTCTGCAGCTGCTTCAATGTTTACAGCAGATAAAGCCACTTCTGTCAATTTTTCATCAGCAGCCTTCTCTTCGTCCAGTGTTGCTTTCAATAATTCTACCGCATTATCCAAACCTAGCGTTTCAGCAAATTGGCGAAGCGTTCCATAAGAAGCGATTTCATAGTGCTCAACTTTTTGACCGGCAGAAATAATACCTGCATCGCACATTGCACCTTCTTCACATTCTTCCATTATTCCTTCGGCTTCTTTAATTAATCCCGCCATTGCCTCACATTTTTTTGCAGTAGCTTTTTTTCCAATCACTCCAAAAACCTGCTCTACACGTTCAATTTGGGTTTTGGTTTCTGTTAAATGATTTTCCAATGCTTCAATCAGCTCCTCTGATGTTGCATTTTTAATCATTTTGGGGATTGCTTTAGTCAAAGCCTTTTCTGCCCAATAAATGTCCTTTAACTCTTCTTCAAACAATTTCATAAGTTGAGAAGATTGCATTCCCTTTTGGGAATTGCTTTTCGAGGTTCCTTTGGAACCAATTTTACTTCCGTTGCTTTTTGAACGGACTGTTGATTTTGAATTTGCCATAGTTTTGTTTTTATTGTTTAAAATTATTTTTCTATTTCCAACTTTTGTAAAAATTTCTTTATTCTGTTAAAATCAGCATTTATTATTTATCGTTTTTTATTTTAAATTTTTTACTTTTTAGACAATAAAATTAGAATTACTGCATCTCAACATACCATTAATCGGAGCTGGAGCTGCATCAATTTCTTTTTTCGTTGAATTAGTTATCGTAAATATTAGTCAACATTTATGCCACATGAATATTAAGGTTTGTATAATAAGATTATGGATATTTTGGGGAAAATATTACACATTTAAACTTGTATTAGTGGAAATTAATTCCAGTCAATAATAATGACTTGATAAAATATTCGTGAAAAATTTTATGTTAATTTTGATGTGTAGAAATGAATATATTTATTCCCTAAGAATTGAATACAGCGTTGTCCTACAACCATCATCTTGTTTTTTTACTTAAAATTATTTTGCGATTAATTACAGTAAAAACATAAAGCGTTCATGTACTGATTCAGGTGGTGATTTGAAAAATTTCGAACCAATCAGCAGATTATTATCTAATTGTCTTTCAACAAAAGGAATCAACATCTTGTCGATGGAGGAATTTGTTTTAATGGGCAGCGCAGATCATTTTTTTCTTATAAAGTTTGTTGAAAAATGACATACTTGATTATCGTTCTACAATCAGATAAACAATTTTATTTTTCTTATCAGTATTTACAATGTAATATCTTGTCTTTTTGCTAAAGGTTGCTTTAAAAAAAAGTGCCTTTCGCCGTTCATACCCGCATCTGAATCCAGATATTCAAGAGATTTAAACTCACCCAATTGTTGGGTTCTTTGTTCAAGAGTTCTTAATGTATGCTTTAGAAGTGCAAAATATGCAGAAGTAAATGCGGTACTATCAACATTTTCCTTCGTCAGATTACCAATAACATTTTGCAAATAATTAGTTTGTTGCGTATCGGGATCTTTCCTAGATTGCATTAAATAAAATGAACTGTTAGTAACATAGTAACTTGCAATTTTCGATGCAATTACATCGGGATCGTAATCGGTTAGCTCGTCAGACAGATTAGAAAAATAAATTACTGTTAAGCTGTCATCATGCAAACGGAAAATTGAAGTGCCTGTATAACCAGCATGATACACTCTTTTATGCCCTCTGAATTGATGTAATACCCAACCATATCCGTAGGAATTATCAGCAGCAGCAAGGTATGATTATCCACTAAATTACTAACCTGTCTTCCGTCATTAAGAATAAAAGGTGTCCACATTAAATCATAAGACGATTGTTTTAATAGTTTGTTATAGGTTATGGCATTGTCCCATTTGGCAAAATCTAGTACACTTGTTCCTATATCATTATAAAGCGGTCCAAAATCAACATATCTGTAAGTATTTACAATTACAGATTTATCTTCCGACTTCCAATAGGCAGTTGCCTTTTCATTTATAACTTTAAATGGATTGATGGTAGCAGTGTGCGTCATTTCAAGTGGTTCGAGCATTTTAGTTTTAAGAAATTCGCTGTAGGACATTCCGCTCACTTTCTCCACTATCAATTGCAACAAGAAAAAGTTTGCATCGCTGTAAACCCAACCTTCGCCAGTTTCAAATTCAAGGGTTTGTTTTTTAATATGTGCAAATAGTTCTTCTGTTGTGTATTCAATTAGCACCCGATCATTTATTTTTTCAGATACCTCATCGGATAAACCCGATGTATGCGACAATAAATTTTTGATGGCAATTGTTTTCCAAAAATCAGGAATGGAATCAAAATAAATGTCAAGCGTGTTTTCCAGTTTAAGTTTCCCCTGTTCATAGAGCATCATTATAGCCGTTGCCGTAATTTGTTTGTCGATTGAAGCAATTGCAAATATGCTTGTGGGTGTTGCAGGAACCTTATTGTCAAGATTGATATATCCAAAACCACTTGCTTTAATGATCTGGCCTTTACTGATTACCGCTACCGCTATTCCTGGAATATTGTATTTGGTTTGTTGTTCGCGAATAAAAGTATTGACCAAAGAGTCAGTTGAAACTAATTGAGCATTTGTGTTGGTGGTTTGAATCAGCACAAAGACCAGTATGAAAATCATATATCTCAATAGCATTCTGCTTTTATACTTTGTCATAGTGAAAATATTTGATGTTAGCTATGTCGGTCAACTGGAGCCACAAGGTTGTAGATAATGTCAAAGTGTGAAAACGCTTTTGCAAAACAACCATCATCAAACCTACCAAATAAAAAAAAGATTCAGTTTAAGCATATCCTAACAAATACGTAATCTCAATTCCGAATAATTTTTTTAATCACTGAACTTCCATTTTCCATGGTAATTTTAATAAAATAGATACCTGATGGCAGGTTGGAAATATTCATCGGGCTTGCATCAGAAAAAATATTTGTATTAAATAAAACTGCACCAATTGCATTACAAATCTCCACATTGCTGATATCATTAATTCCTGTAATAATAAATTCTCCGTTTGTTGGATTGGGCACAATTGTAATTTGATCGTAGGATATTCCGGTTATGTTTGTTATGGCTCCCAAATCAGGAAGTATATGACTATAATAAACATCTTCTTCCCCATTTAATGTATTTGCCCAGGCCAGAAATGCACCTGTTTCATCGGAGATCATATCAAAATAATCACCCATTTTATCCTGATTCGGATAACCCAGATGCGGATCAAATACCTCTGATAATTTTTCATTTACCGACCATGTCTCACCCTGATCTAATGAATAAGAATAATACAATGCTGATATCTCTGAACCTGCCGGCGCCTCACGGTTATCGAGCCAAACAGCATCAATTCTTCCGTTGGGTGCAACCGACATGGTGCCAAGCCATTGTGTTTTTGTAGGAGATGTGTCATCATTAATCTTTATAGGATCGCTCCATGTTGATCCACCATCACTACTTTTTGAAAACATAACATCTCCATTATCCGATCCGGTTACTCTCGCGAGAGAAGCCAACACATAAACATTTCCTTCGCCAGGTCCGCCGGAACGATCAACATCTATATTCGCCTGACCTAATAACCCGTCAGGGTTCACATCTTCACCTATTGAGATATATCCATCCATATATACCTCAACCGGTGTTTCCCAATTAATAACGGAACCGGGTGCGCTCACATTTACTGATTTTATTACCTCCAATCCATCTTCGGCATCGCCGGCACTCACAATATATAATTCACCTGCATTATTAATTGTCATATTTCCAAAATACGGATCACCATTAATTTCAATACAATCTTCATAACTCAAATTATTATCTTCTGAGCGGGTAAACGAGCCGGGCAAACACGAACTGCTGGAAACCGACCAGAATGCATAAATATTTCCGCTTCCTTCACCGGCCGTGCGATCAATTGCCATCCATTGTTTATCTCCACCACCTGCATCAGTTCCGTCGTTCCATGCAGCACCACCATCTCCGCTTTGATATACTTTACAAAAAAATTCAGGATAAGGAGTGAGACTATTGTAATAAAAATTCCCTTGCAAGTCATAATCCAACACCGGATCAGAACGAAAAACACCAGGGTCAATTACGCCCGGAAATGTCCAGCTCAATCCCGCATCCGCCGAATAACTCCATCCCGCTTGCCGGAAATTACTCGCCACATTATCAAACTGCCTCCATCCGATCACCATAGCATCAGGATTCAGGGGATTGAGTGCCAGTCCCGGTTCATTCGCAGCATCACCCAAAATATTATTACCTGCTCCATCCACATTTACTTGTGCTGTATAAATACTGGTGCCGGTTAATTTAGCTGACGTATTCTGACTGAACTGAAATGGCGGTGATGTTTTTTTATTTTGCCATGCATTGGGCAGATACGGATCATCAATGGTCTCAAGCTCCATCAGCGGCCTTTTGCTTTCCGGAAATGCAGGTTGTTGTCCCGCAGCGATTACAGGATTAAAAATGCCTGCGCACAGCAGGGTCATAATGTAAAAATGTTTGTTTTTCATAGGTAGGATTTTAGTAAAATTGGAATTACTAAGGTAATACTTTTCATCAAATTGCATCACAAGGAGGATTCAAACTATGATTCGCTTTTAAATTCGGTAATACCTTACGATGGGCGGTCTATTCATTTCAAAAGTTTATTCTAAGAATTGCACTTTCTTTAACCACACTCCCGTTAGCTATCGGATGTGTGCGAAGCACGAAATTTCGCCTATTGCAAATATGCTGTTGAGAATTTGGCGTTCTTTTCTGTTAAAGGAGTTTAACAAAATTGTCTTCAAGTTTAACATTAAAATTAATCTCTGCTTTTAATGCTTTAAACGCTTTTAAAATAGTGCCAATTGTCGCACTGTTAGCACTATTTTCAAGTTTCGATATTTGAGCTTTTTGCACACCCACAAGTCGTCCAAGTTATTCTTGAGTTAAATGTCGTACTTGTCTTGCTGTTTTAATCATCTTTCCTAAAATGTCACATACCAAGTTCATACTCGTATTCATCACGATCAGTTGTTCCAATTTTTCCGATGTACTTGTCCTTCATTTCGACAAGCGAATAAGTCTTGATTTTTTTAGTTGCTATATGATTACCTTTTCTGTTTGTTATTGAAATATTTGACCTTAAGTTTAATTGCCCGTTCAATTTCTTTTGCCGGCACTTTGACAACTTTTTTTATGAAACCGTGGGTCGCCAGTGCGTTTTGTGGATGGATTTGTGGAGCATCCTGAGATGGATAAGTTAAATTTTATTGTTGCACAATTAAACCGCAGTTGACTACTTCCCCTTAAAAACCCACCTGCCATCGTCGCTAAAAATTGCGAATGGAAAACAATAACAAAAGATAAATTGGGTTACGATGTAGATGCTTACCCTTGCTGTAAAACAAGACAAATGATACGCATACTTTCTTTTGAAGCAAATGCACCATCGGGATTTATTTCGCTAAAAATAAAGTTGATTAAAAGTAATTCAAATTAAAATTGGTCGCTGCAAACGCGAACAGTTAAACTATTGCCACTTCGATAAAAAAATAGTAATTTTCTCATTAAAAAACAAAATAATTATACACGAAAAATATTTTTTTATGTCTTGGAACCAACTTGGATAAAAAATAAGTTTGATCTCTTGCATCAGATATTACTGTATATTACATCAAAACTATTCGTACTCCATACATCCGTTCTTTTTACACGCGGGGCTAACGAAACTTCTTTCAACACTGGATTAAAGTGAATCTTGGTGCAACACGAAGCTGCGTTTAATCTTTATATGTTGGGCGAAGTTCTACGGTTTTACTCGTGTAATTTTGTCATCTTTTAAAACTACAAGCTCTGTATTCATTCGCTTTTTAAATTCTATTAATTTTTCATAAACCTTATCCATTCCCTTTAGAATTTTGGTTTGATTTGAAGTTCGTTTAAACTGTTTCATCATAATAATTTTTAAGTTTATCAAATTTTAATTGATTCAAAATATCTATCTCTGAATCGAAGGTTTTTTCTGCAATTAAATCATGTTTACCTTCTGAGTTGTCAAAAATCATAACTTCATCAACAATTGAAAGATAAATTTCAAAAAGATTTTTGATGCCATTTATATAACTACGTTTTATCACATCAGTTTCGATATTATGTCCCCCTTCAACAACTCTGGTTTTTACTCTTTCAATTGCTAATTCTACATTTTGCAACCAAAAAAATAAAAGAGTAACATTATAATTTTTGCTTTTGCTTGCATAATTTTAGTTTTATAGCTCTTTGTTGCTAAAGTAGTTTCGAAAGCAAAATTTTTCTCACTTTCAAGAAGCTCGTTTATTCTTTTAAGCATAATTCTTCCAGCTTCAAATGAAACTTTTTCAGGTTGAAAAGGAGACAATCCTTTTGCTATTTCGTCAGCATTTACAAATTCTTTACAATTAAGAATTTCAGGTAAGATGGTAAAGGAAGCTGTTGTTTTTCCCGCCCCATTACAACCTGCAATTACGTAAAGATTCTTTTTCATTGTTCAAAGATAAACAAAATGGAAATTCAACGATAGCTTTTTCTCGAGTAGTTGAGCATTTCGCCCGACGTCAGACTCAATAGTCATCGGGTGTGAAAAAACTCCTTCCTCCATTGCAGCAAACTCAAAACTACCAATAAACTCAAAAAGTTGTACTACCTTTCAAAAAAATTAAATACATGGAGTGCATTACTCCTCAAAACCGCCAACAGATAACCTTTGGGAGCATTGATGAAAAAATAGGGACGGAGAATCTTGCTCGTTTTGTGGATGCCTTTGTAGAGCATTTGGAGTTGGAGAAATTAAAATTTATTGTTGAACTATTAAAACCGGAGCTGAATACTCTCTCTTAAAAATCCACCTGAAAACGCCACTCAAAATTGAGGATTGAAAGCAATTTATAAAAGGCAATAACTACAGGCGTATTAGATGCTTCTGGTTTAAATGAGAAATTAAGAGGGTTGTATAATAGGCAGGGCAAATTATTAACCATCTTATTTATTTACAATTAAAATGACGCTTATTGCATATAATGCAATTATATAAAAAGCATAAAATCCCCAACCTTGAAAACCGGTAAAAATGCTTTGCTCAAACTCCTTTTTCCAATGGTCTGGAAATATTTTAGATGCATCAATTTTCCACTCAAAAATTTTCATTTTAATTTGAAGTTTTTTTTGAATGTTTCTATAGTCTATATAATTGAGATGCTGCCTTACAATAATACAAATTGTCCAAAAGCTAAAAACGGTAATAATGAAAACAATTATAGCTTTTATAAGACATGTGAATTCAAATTTAACTTCATCAATTTGCATTAAACCAATTAATGCCAAATAAATTGCTGATGCAAATGCCATAATTTTAAATGGCCAATCTCTGCTTCTGTTCAATTCGTCATAAACTTTTTCATACATAAATTTTTCATTTTCAAAATTTGTCGGATCGCTCATATTGTCATTTTTATTATATTAATAATTACACTTTCAAAATCCTTTTATTACAATTGATAACTGTATTTGAAACTCGGAAACCAGGCATTTGGGTATAAGTTGTGAGGCCTTCATTAGTTGATTGATTTGTCATTTGTTTCAAATTCTTTAAGTGTCACACCTGTAGAAAGCTTCCATTCAGTAAGTCCGTTTGCATTGCGTCCTAAAACTATAGATGCAGCTATCGAAGGACTGCTAAAAATATAATCTTCAGAGAATTCAAAATATTCGCCCTTGTTAATGATCACTCCTTCATCAATTAGTTTTTGGCGAAGAGTTACAAAATTTTGAGTCATGGAAATAACTGTGGAACCAGCCGCTTTTGAACTTTTCAATACTACAAATCCATCTGATGTTGGTTCCCCTTGCCCTTCAGCGCCACGATTTGCTTTAATAAAAAAAATTTCTTGTTTTTTCTTAGGCTTAAATTCTCGCTTTTCGTCAAACACTTTGTGTCCTAAAGTATTTACAAGCATTTTTATATAATCAATAAATTCTTCCAGCTCAGCTCTATCTGATGCAGAAATGGAGGACTGAGTCGGAATTAAAGAATTGTCAATCTTATAACGACTTGTTGATTTAGCAATGTCGTGAAGTCTATTTTCTAAATATTTAATGTGGGCTTTATTTAAATTTTCGTCTTTGCTAATAAATACAATTGCTTCATTCCAAAAGTCTTTTGAAGTCAATTGTTGGTTAAGTCGCTTTAATATTGATTCGGCTTCTCCAATATACACTTGATCCTTTCCGTCTTCGTCTTTTCCAAAAAGCAAATAAACTCCTGTACTAATTAAGTCTTCACGATCGGTGCAGTCCTTGATTTTAATTCTTGGGATTTTATATGCTTTTCCTTACCAGTTGGAAAGTTCACAGCTCATTCTTCCATTTGGGTCGCCATCAATAAGGAATATTTTTATAGTCTTACCGAATTTCATTTTTTGGTATCTTTAATTTTACAATGAGCCAACATTTATTTTTTCTCACAACTCTACCGCAATTATACAACTTAAAATTAAGGCATAACCTCTATTCAGTATTTTTTTAATCGAATATCTCCTTAAACACACCACCCTTTTCCAATCAAAAACATTACACCCTCCGTTTTGCAATTTTTGAATAGCCCAGAAAAAATTGCGCGGTCCATTTCTAGCCCCGACTGCAGTGGAAACCCCCGCCGGTAATTAATTATATTAGGGAGGATGAAAAATGGAAAATATTGGAACAACTATTTTTGGGTATCAAAATGGCGGGAGTTGCAACAAAAGGCGGGACCGAACGGTGGCAGGAACGCCACCGGTCGAGCTCCAAACTTTTATAAACGGTGAACTGTTATGTTTTATCTTTGATCCCAAATTTGAAAAACAGCAATGAGCAACAATTTAAGTGAGCAGGAAATTATCAGGAGAGCAAGTTTAACGGCTTTGCGCGATATGGGTATTGATCCGTATCCGGCGGCGGAGTTTGAAATAACGCATACTTCGGCGTATATATTGGCAAATCATCCGGAGAAAACGGACGAATTACAGGAGGTAAGTTTTGCGGGAAGATTAATGGGAAAACGGATTATGGGAAAGGCTGCTTTTGCTGTTTTACAGGATAGTGTGGGCAAAATTCAGATTTATGTGAAGGGGGATGAAATTTGTCCTGGTGAAGATAAATCGATGTATGAAGATGTATTTAAAAAACATTTGGATATTGGTGATATAATTGGCGTAAAAGGATATGTATTTACTACAAAAACGGGTGAAACCACCATTCATGTGCGCGAATTTAAATTGCTGAGTAAAAGTTTGCGCCCTCTGCCAATTGTAAAAACAGATACGGAAGGAAATGTGTTTGATGCATTTAAAGATCCGGAACAACGTTATAGAATGCGTTATGTTGATTTGATTGTTAATCCGGATGTTAAAGAGGTATTTATTAAAAGAAGTAAATTGGTAAATACCATGCGCAATTTTTTAAACGCACATGGATATATAGAAGTGGAAACGCCAATTTTACAACCGCTTTACGGTGGTGCTGCTGCGCGACCTTTTACTACGCATCACAATGCTCTGGATATGACTTTATATATGCGTATTGCAAATGAGTTGTATTTAAAAAGATTAATTGTTGGTGGCTTTGATGGTGTATATGAATTTTCGAAAGATTTCCGCAATGAGGGTATGGACAGATTTCATAATCCGGAATTTACGCAGATAGAATTTTATGTTGCGTATAAAGATTATAACTGGATGATGGATTTTACGGAAGAGATGATAGAAAAAGTTGCAATGGAAGTTACGGGTTCAACGGAAGTGCAGGTAGGAGAAAATATTATTTCGTTTAAACGTCCCTGGAAAAGATTTACCATGTTTGAAGCAATTCAACATTTTACGGGAATTGATATAACACAAATGGATGAGGCTGCAATGTATAAAACTGCAAAAGAATTGCATGTGCGTGTGGATGCAACCATGGGTAAAGGAAAATTAATTGATGAAATTTTCGGCGAAAAATGTGAACCGTTTTTAATTCAGCCGACATTTATTACCGATTATCCGGTGGAGATGAGTCCGCTTGCAAAAAAACATCGCACCGTAGAAGGTTTGGTGGAACGTTTTGAAGCAATTTGCAACGGAAAAGAAATGCTGAATTCTTTCAGCGAATTAAATGATCCGATAGATCAGCGCGAAAGATTTGAAGCGCAATTGGAATTAGGCAAACGCGGCGACGAAGAAGCAATGCAACTGGATGAAGATTTTTTACGTGCATTGGAATTTGGAATGCCACCAACAGCAGGAATTGGAATTGGTATTGATCGATTAACTATGATAATGACCAATCAGCATGCCATTCAGGATGTATTGTTGTTTCCGCACATGAAGGCGGAGAAGTGAGTTTTGTGTTATGCGTTTTAAGTTCGGAGTCTGCGTGCTAATAACCTAAAGTTATTCAGTTTGCATTGCAACAGCTACACTATAAAAAAATATTTGCTTCTACAATTTAATAAATTGTAAAACAGTATTTGTGGATTTATACAGGATATTCATTGTATAAATTCCGGTTGGTAAATTTTGTAGATGCACTTTAATCTGATAATCAGATAGGATTAAATCATTTGCCGACAATCTGAATTTTTGACCGCTTGTATTTAGAATTTCTATTCCAATTATTTCGGAGGTAAAACTGCTTGTTGTTATAAAAAGATTTTCTTCCACGGGATTAGGAAAAATCGAAATTATATTATTTGTCATTATATTAGAAACAATAACCGCACTATGCTGAAACGCACCATCCAGATCAACTAATTTTAATCGGTAATAACTTGTGATTCCTGAAAATACATCATCGGTAAAAGTATATAATTGTTGATTGGTGGTATTTCCCGCTGCCGTAATATTTCCAATAGGATAAAATGTTTCTCCTTCGGCACTTTTTTCCACAATAAATTCGGCGGAATTTATTTCGGTAGAAGTTTTCCAATTTAATTGTACTGCTGATGATAAATTAATTAAATAAAAATCTTTTAATACAATTGGCAACACAAAATCGCAGGTTCCAATTACTGGAGGTAATGTATATCTTGTTGCATCATTGTATATCCAATATGCAGCAGTATTATAATCTGCTGCAACTGCAGGATCGGGTAATAACAGGCAATCGATTATTTGATTATCGCGATCGGGAAGTAACACACAGGTTGCACCAGCACTAAGCCCTGGAGGTAATAAAGATTGTTCTGCCAAATTTGCTCCGGCAAAAGTCCATGCACCATTAAAATTTACACATGCAATAAAAGTTGGCACGGCGGTTGACCCGATATATGCCAAAATTGCATCGCCCGAAGTGGATAACGCCATGGAAGAAGTGGAAGCCGTTGCTACAATTGTTCCTGAAGAAACATTTGCACCCGATTCGAGATTTCCGGTTCCAAATAATGTAAACCCTCCAACAGTGCCGCCGGTAAAAGTTACCATGGTTCCACCGGGCAACCCTCCGGCCGGAACATTCCATTGTATATGGCCTTCGCTTGCATAAAAACCTGCACCGTTCCAGCCTGCATCCGAAAAATAAATTATAGTGCCATCTTCGAGATAGTTTGTGACTATAATGGTAAACTGGTCAGTATTATCTGCATTAAAACCCAAAAATGCGATATCTCCGGCAGCAACAGGTTGTGCATTGATAATAGTGTGTATAAAAAAAGGGAGGATAAAAATAAGATGTGACAATTTTAATTTCATACCCCTGATATTGAATACAAAATTACCCTGCCGGTATTACCTTACTATTAAGCGCATGTTTAGAAAACAAAAATTCAGCGGAACCTATCCATTGATTTTACCAGCGCTTCATCTTTTTTAATGTTGCGACGTGCAAAAGCATTGGATATCAATATTACAAGAGGAATTCCGAGTGCAATGGGATAATTTTCATTCCCAAATTTGTTAGCAGCGAAAAAACTGGCAGCTATTAATGCAATGGCGAGAATCATATTTATCAAACACAATTTTAATTGCAGTTTTCTGTCCTTGAACTGAGAAATTGCAAAAAGTGCTATGAGTGCAATTGCAATGCATATAGAAGTTGCAATTATATCACCTTTTGTCAATAAAAGAATACTATCCTTTTCAGAAATGGGTAAAAACAAAAATACGATCGCGGAAATTGCTGCGATGCATAAAAAAACTGTTTGAATTCGTTGCCACATAAATGCAAAGGTAAACACAAATTGAGAATGGAGAAGCATGAAATGTACCAATGTACCAATGTGTAAATGTACCAATGAACAGCCGGGCACTGTTCAACTA
>CAZXBG010000013.1:0-37262 GCA_964638865.1 uncultured Chitinophagales bacterium
ACCATGGTTATACTTTGCAAACCATTTATAATTTCGTTTTGTTTTACATACGTTTCCACCTTATCAATTTCGCGCAAAACAACAGGGTCGGTAATGGTATAATTATTTTTTGCATGAGCAGCAATTTCAAAGGGTCGAAATCCATTAAAATTCTCTTCAAAAAAATGAAAGTCCTCCGTAATTTTTGCATTTTTAGGCATACCGGCTTCCAGGTGAATATCTGTTGTAATCTGTGTAATTCCATAGGTAAATATCAATAAAATAACAGCACTAATAGTCAACATTTTACGGGTGTGATTTTTCCCGGAGTTATATATTACCTCAACAATTCCACCCCATTTATTTTCTCCCGCATATCCAAATTTATCTAATTGTTTTAACGTGAATAATTTTAAAAGGGGACTAATTAAAAATAAAACAACTACATATACCAGAAGCACACCAAGTGCTGATAAAACGCCAAAAAATCGAATAGGGGGTACGTTGGAAGTTAACATCGTTAAAAATCCGATAGCAGAAGTAACTGCGGTTAACAGGGTTGCAAAACCGATGTCGGATAAGGTTTTAAATAATGCAATTTCACGGTTATTATTTTTACGCAATTCGATGATGTATTTTCCCAAAAAATGCACGGCATCAGAAATTCCGATTATAATTATTACAATTGGAAATAATGTGCTCATCACATTTTGTTCTATTTGAGTAAAGCCAAGTAATCCGGTAAAAATGATAAGTGAAATAGCTACCGTTATCATGCAAATAAATACAGCTCGGATTTTTCGAAATAACAAATAAGTAACTACCCCTACAAGTAAAACACTCAAAAGTGAATAAATCAAAAACTCTTTGCGTTGTAGTTTTACCAATTCAACTTGAAAATTTGATTTACCCAATAAATGAAAATCTGAAATTCCAGATTCACTGAGCCCTTTTTTTACCTCTGTAATAAATAAAACAGATTCTTCCTGACTGAGCGTATCGTCAGTCTTAATAAAAATGATCGTAGTGCTAAAATCATCCGAAATTAATTTGCCTGAAATTCTTTCATCCAAATGAATTCTGCTGCTGTCGTCCGAATATTTTTCAGGTTCATAAATATGCAATGCAGGATAATCGATAAACCCAAAAGGTGACTTTATAAAATATTTAAAATTTGTAATAGAATATGCACGTTCCGCATAACTTGACCTTTGAATTTTATTCGTTGCAGAATCAAGTGAAGTCAAAAACTTTAGGTCAAATACTCCCTGTTCCGGTTTTAATCCTACCAATAAAAAATTGTCATCATGTTCAAATTGATCTCTGAAGGTGTAGTAAAAATCAAGATCCGGGTCTCCTTTTGGAAAAAAATCTTCGTAGTCGTAGGAAAATTTAAGCTGAAGTGTAAAATATACGGAAAGTGGTATAATGATCGCCAGAAATACTAAAATGTATTTTGGTTTAAGGCCTGCTACAAATTTCCAAATATTGAATTTCAACTGGAGAATGGGATTTAAATGCAAAATTGAGCAATAAAACGCATCAAAAAAACTAAAACTTTATCAGAGGAATGTAAAAATTTGCTTTTTGTTCATAACTGACCCTCTAAAATTTGCATCTGTATAAAAGTTACCATACCTTTATAAGGCATTTTACATTTCTGTTAACTTTAAACGAAACATGCTTATGAAGCAAATTGTACAAAAGCTTACA
Organism: uncultured Chitinophagales bacterium; assembly: GCA_964638865.1. GTDB lineage: Bacteria > Bacteroidota > Bacteroidia > Chitinophagales > BACL12 > UBA7236. The sequence continues at coordinate 1,693 of CAZXBG010000013.1, forward strand.
CTGTCCCTCCTCCTTGTTTTCGCAACTGCTACGCTGGTTAAAGCTCAAACACCCGAAAAAGGAAAAGCCACTATCACTTCCGATCTTGTTATTTTACTCGACGTTTCAACCCCTTTAGTTGATGATTATGTATTCGATATCAGCCCGATAGCATTCAAGAATCAGGCTACAGCTGAACGTTTTTTCAGTTTATGTCGCGATAATATCGTTTCCTACAACCTGGATTACGAAAAAAAATCAGCTACCGTGCATATCGCAATTGAACTGATGGAACCACGTGGCTGGGACCTGATAGAGTATAATGAATATTTTGTGAAACTCAGTGAGAGATACCGCTCAACATTGGCGGTAGTTAATGAGTAATTAATTAAAATTTTAAACTACTATTGAAATGCAAAGAATTTGTTGCACATTGTCTATATTGATGATATTATCTCTGGCAAGCCTACAAACAGGTTCTGCACAGATTGTTGGTGCCGATTGTTTTTTAAAGGGTGAATTTGTTGAAGTAGGTATAAACACTTGTGGCGCCTATGGATCACCAGTTTCACCTCCTGCAGGTTATCATCCGACTGAAGGTGGACTTGGATTTGTGGCAGACTGGGAATCAGATGGTTGGGACGATGGTACACCTGTTTATTGTGGAGATTATTTTGTTCCGGGTACTCCAGTGGAAGGCTGGCAGGTGCAAATTGGACCTACAGTTTGGACCAATACTGACCAGGGTTGTGGAGCCGCGGCAATTCCCGGAGATGTAACTGATTATACTTATGCCGGAGGAATTTATACCGGTACCTGGGTTGGAAATATCACAACCGGGTCAACTGATCTTGAAATTACACAGATTACCACCTTACCCGAAGATAAATTGTACTTTGTTACCCGAATTTTACTTTGTAACAATGGTGATGAAGCCCTGAACGACGTTTATTACAAAAGAAATGTGGACCCGGATAATGATCAACCTTGGAGCGGTGATTTCACTACAGATAATATCATTGTTTACCAACCACCTACCGACGATCAGGCACTGGTAACCTCTGAAGGTTTAACCTATGGTTGTTTTTTAGGAATTGGGGCTAGAGATGAAAACTCGCGTGTTTCCTATGGAAATTTTGGAACTGCCGATGGAGATCCACAAGATGTTTATGAAGGCACAGGCGGTTATTTCGCGGCAGGATCTTCCGTTGGAGATATTGCAAATTCTATAGCATTCTATATTGAAACGATTAACCCCGGTGAATGTAAATGTGTTGCCTTCGCATACATTCTAAACGCAGACGACCTTGAAGAAGCATTGGAAGCTACAGTTACCTATAACCTCACAGTAGATGATGTTACAGTTTCTTCCGGTGATACCGCTTATGTTTGTAATCCAGGTGATGAAGTTGAACTTGCCGTTCTTGGAGCCGACGACTATGATTGGACCTGGACACCTTCTGAGGGTTTGGATACAGATACCGGAATAAATGTTGTTGCTACCGTTGATGAAACTACAACTTTTACAGCTGTGGGTGTTGGAGGATTTTGTGGAGATGCTACAATCTCCGTAACCATTTTTGTTGATGAATCAGAATTTGCTTTTGCAGGAAATGATACCGCAGTTTGTTTAGGAGATGTCGCATTGCTGAACGGTGATGGTGGACCTGCTAATAATTTATATGATTGGGTTCCGGCTACAGGATTGGATTGCGCCGATTGTGAAGATCCGGTTTATCTCCCAACAATTCCCGGAGTATACACTTTAACACTTACTACTATTGATGATTTTAATTGTCCTGCAACCGATGAAGTCGTAATTACCGTGCATGCTTTGCCTGTTGTAAATGCCGGTGATGATTTGAATTTGTGTCCTGAAGGCCTTATTCAACTTGAAGCAACAGGAGCAGTTGAATATACCTGGGATCCTAGTACCGGCTTGAGTTGTGACGATTGCCCTGATCCTGATTGCACTGTAAATGAAAATACTACTTACACTGTAACAGGGGTAGATGCTAATGGCTGTATTAATACTGATGTGATTGAAGTTGCCGTTTATTCAACACTTGATATTACTGTTACGGCAGACCCTTCAACAATTGATGTTTATCAGGGAGAAACTTCCCAATTGGAAGCAACCGGTGCGGAAAATTATACATGGACTCCTTCTAATGGTTTAAGCAGTACTACAATTGCAAATCCAATTGCGAATCCCGATGATACCACTACTTATATAGTTACTGGTATTGACGAAAATGGTTGTGTTGATATTGATACCATTACTCTGAATGTAATCGGCGAACTTGTTATAGGATTGCCTACTGCTTTTTCACCAAATGGAGATGGAACAAATGATTTCTGGATGCCGATGTACTCCGGCAGCGGATTTTTAGATAGTTATCTTATCTATAACCGTTGGGGTCAGTTGGTTTATCAGGGAGATGCAGCATCTCAAGGCTGGAATGGTGAATTTGAAAATGTTCCGCAGGGAATTGATACCTATACAGTAATCATCAAAGCCCACACAACTAAAGATGAAGCGAAATTTATAACGGGTAATTTTACCTTAGTAAGATAAAAAAATTAGTATTTGATTGCTGATATGAGATTAAGAAGATTAGATGCATTCAAAACTAAAAATGAAAGTAATGTTAAAAAAAAATTTATTACAGTTATCACTTTTTCTTTTAATTGGGATAAATAGCGGTTTCGGACAGATAATCGGTTCAAATTGTTTTTTAAAGGGTAATTATGTGGAAGTAGGGGTAAATCAGTGTGGTGCTTATGGTTCTGATGAATCTCCTCCCGCAGAATATCATGAAACCACACCGTTTACAGGTCTTGGATTTGTTGCCGATCCTGATGAGGATGGATGGGATGTTGGAGATCCGATATTTTGTGGTGATTATTTTGTGCCGGGTTCGCCTGTGGAAGGATGGCAGGTACAGATAGGTCCTACAACGTATACAAATACGGATCAAAGTTGCGGAGGTGCCGATATTCCGGGAAGTATTACCGATTATTATTATGGAGCCAGCGAATATGTTTGTATTTGGGAAGGTGATATTGCTGCAATTGATCTTCATATTACTCAAAAAACGATCGTTCCTGAGAATGAGGTATATTTTCTCACAGAAGTGACTTTTTGTAATGATGGGGTTGCTGATGTCAATAATTTATACTACAAACGCAATGTTGACCCCGACCAGGATGTGGCTCTGGGTTCAGATTATTTTACAACCAATGTGATAGAAGTAAATCCGCCTGATACTTGCACCGCACTTGTTACAGCCACCGGCAACACTATTGGATGTTTTCTTGGTATGGGGGCATTGGATACTATGGCCAGAGCGTCATACGGACTTTTTGGAACTGATGATGGCACAGCTGCAAATGCATGGATAGGTGCGGGAGGATATACAACAACTGAAGGTTCTACAACATCCTGCGATTGTGCTACTCAAATCACTTTTAAAGTTCCTGTAATTCCTGCTGGCGAATGTCGAACAGTAACCTTTGCCTACATTCTCAATATCGATGATCTTACAAATGCATTAGAAGCAACGTTACCTGTTGATGTATTAGTTGACGGCGAACCTGCTCCTGCTGATGATACCTTATATATATGTAATTACGATGAAATAGAAATAGAAATTGCCGGTGGAGAAAGTTATGAGTGGACCTGGACCTATGAAGGTGGAACAGGAGATATTACAACAACTGAATTTTCACACTTTACACCTGATGGAAATGGATCAATTACTATGGAAGGTTTGGGTGGATTTTGTGGAGTATTGTCCAGAAAATTAATTATCATTTATGAGGGAGATATAACCGCTGATGCGGGAATAGATCTTGAAGTTTGTATTGGAAATTCTGTTGAATTAGATGGTTCCGGTGGTGATACTTATATGTGGTCTCCAATAACAGGATTATCTGATCCTGTAGATCCGAACGCCGATGCATCTCCCACAACCACAACTACTTATACATTGACAGCTTATACCCAACATGGCTGTCCAGATACCGACGAAATGGTTGTTACTGTAAATCCATTGCCAACTATTGATGCAGGTCTTGACACTGATCTTTGTCCCGAAGGTTCGGTTCAACTGGAAGCGGAAGGCGGGGTAGAGTATACATGGGAGCCAAGTACAGGTTTAAGCTGCGACGATTGTCCTGATCCAATTTGTACTGTTGATGATAATACGACATATACAGTTACGGGAGTTGATGCAAACGGCTGTATTAATATCGATGAAATAGAAGTTTCTGTATTTTCCACGCTGGATATTACAGTTACAGCTGACCCCACAACAATAGACGTTTATCAGGGACAAACCTCTCAATTGGAAGCTACCGGTGCCGATAATTATACCTGGACTCCTTCCAATGGGCTGAACAGCACAACCATTTCAAATCCAATAGCATCTCCAACCGATACAACTACGTATATTGTAACTGGAGTTGATGCAAACGGGTGTATTGATATTGATACAATAACGATTAATGTGATAGGAGAATTGGTGATTGGAGTTCCGACAGCATTCTCCCCAAATGGTGATGGAATAAATGATTTTTGGATGCCAATGTATTCAGGTAGCGGATTTTTAGATAGTTATTTGATCTATAACCGCTGGGGACAATTGATTTATCAAGGAGATGCATCAAGTTCCGGTTGGAATGGCGAATTTGAAAATACGCCGCAGGGCATCGACACTTATACTGTCATTATCAAAGCGCATACTACCAAAGACGAAGCTAAATTTATAACCGGTAATTTCACTTTGGTTAGATAATAATTGTAATTAAAAAATGTGTAGTTTTAAACTATTATAAACATAACACTGTTAAATCATAGAAAATATCAAATATTTTTTTTATATATTTACAACGCATATCCGTAACCTAAATAAATTGAACAAAGAAAAATAATGAAACACCTACACAAACTTCTCACTATTATCCTCATTGTTCTTTCATCCACCTCCTTTTCACAAATAGTAGGGGCTAACGCCTTTATGAAAGGTGCGTTTGTTGAGGTGGGCGTGAACACATGTGGTGCTTATGGCTCTAATGGAGCGGCACCTGCAGGATATCACCCGAATGTATTTTCCGGACTTGGATTTGTTGCAGATTCAGATATGGATGGATGGACAACAGGCACTCCGGATTATTGCGGAGATTATTTTGTTCCGGGATCACCGGTTGAGGGATGGCAGATCCAAGTAGGGGCCTCAGTTTATACCAATACTGATCAAGGATGTTGGACCTCTGAAATTCCGGGGGATATAACAACTTATTCTTATACTGCAGGGGTTTACACCACTATTTGGGAGGGCACCTTAGCTGCGGAAGATATTACGATAACACAAACCACAACCTTACCCGACAGTGCAAGGTATTTCGTAACACGCATTCTAATCTGTAACGATGGTCCAACCGATCTCACAGACGTATACTATATGCGAAATGTTGACCCAGACCAGGATCAACCATGGTCATTCGACTTTACCACTTATAACGAAATTGTATATAATCCACCTACCGATCCCGATGCTTTAGTAACAGCAGAAGGATTAACTTACGGATGTTTTTTAGGTATGGGTGCAAGAGATGAAAATGCCAGAGTTTCTTTTGGTTGTTTCAGCACAACAGACGGTACTCCGGCACAGGCATGGAGCGGTGCATCAGTTTGCCCTTGGAGTGGCGGATATTCTATTACAGGAAATAATACTGCCGACTGCGCTACACAGGTTACCTTTAAAATTCCTTTAATTGCAGCAGGAACATGTGAATGTATCGCTTTTGCATATATTTTGGATGCGGATGATCTTGATGAAGCGTTGGAAGCAACTTCTGCAGTTGGTGTTGCTGCTGACGGTATTGATATTTCTGCATCAGGTGTTACCCTTATTTGTCCGGGAGATTCAGTAATTCTTACAATATTAGGTGGTGAGGATTATGAATGGACTTGGGACCCTATTGATGGTTTAAATGCAGGCATGGGTGATAGTGTAATTGCTTCTCCCGGCACAACCACTACTTATACTGCAACAGGAGTTGGTATTTGTGGAACACTTTATAGAGATGTTACCGTAGAAGTTCCACCTGCACCTATTGCAAATGCAGGGCCTGATCTGTCTCTTTGTCCCGGTGATACCATTAATTTATTCGGAAGTGGTGGAGACACCTATTTATGGTCACCTCCCTCTTATTTAAGTGCGCTGGATATTGCTAACCCTGAAGTACAGGCACCGTTAACAAACATGTTTTACCAGTTAGTAGTATTTGATACAAGTGGCTGTTCCGATACGGATGATGTTATGGTAACATTATATGATCTTCCAATTATTGATGCAGGTGTTGATCAATATATGGTAGAAGGTGGTTTTGCACAATTAGATGCCTCAGGCGCTGTTACCTATACCTGGACTCCTGATGAATTTGTAACAGATCCTCTTGCTTCCAGTACAACGGCTTTTCCGGAAGATACTACCGTTTATTATGTAGTAGGTGTTGATGCAAACGGTTGTGAGAACTTCGATTCAATGACCGTATTTGTACTTGACCAAACATTGGTTGCCTCTCCAACTGCTTTTACTCCTAACGGTGATGGTTTGAATGATACCTATAAACCCATTTTGATCGGACTTGGAGAAATAACGGAATTTTCAATTTATAACAGATGGGGTGATTTGATATTTGCTTCAGGAGATCCTACTATTGGATGGGATGGAACCTTTAGGGCCAATGAACAGGAAATAGGAAATTATGTCGTAGTTATTCATGCATTGGATGGCTTTGGAGTGGAAATAGTGAAATCATCGATGGTCTTGTTGATGCGATAAAAAATTTAAAAATAATTAATAAAAAAAATCCTGCATTTAATTGAAAATGCGGGATTTTTTTTTCCATGTTTTATGGCAATTAGAGGAAGTGCTTCTGGCTCAGGATTTTATTCAGTGGAAGCTGAACTTATGCTAATTGTTGTCTTGTTTTTGATTCGGAAATCATTTTTGCTTTGGAGGATATGGATATTATTTCTCCTGGTGATAGATTAAATGATTATTACCTTCCTTTATTTATTGGTATGGGTGCGATTACCGGTTATACTATTTGCAACCGATTGGGTAAGTTTAATATTTGAAAGTTCTGATCTGGATATTGAATGGGATGGCACTTGCAGATCGCAGGAACAGGAAGTAGAAACCTATTTGGTAAATATTAGAGGTGTGAATAAATATGGCGAGTCGATAAATAAAACGATAACTCTTGCGCTGCTGAGATAAATTATTTTAATTATTTGTTGTATTTAATCTAATTAATTTATCACTGTGAATTTTGTACGATATTTAACTTGATCGCAAATAACTTCAGTAATAAACATACCGGCAGGCAACCTAAGATCAAGATCAATTCCGGGTGCATAATAATCTTCATAGGTTTGTTGATGAACCCGAATTCCTAATTCATTGTATATGTTAATTATTATTTGTCCGGAAATTAATTCCGGTAACAGAATAGTAAATTCATTTTGCACAGGATTAGGATAAATTCGAATTTGGTCGTTTATTTTTTGATACTGCGAAATTCTTGTAGTATCAACTCCGCAATCAGCCCATAAGGGGCCGTAGTTATACCAAATTTTGGAAACAGGGTTTGTTTCCATAAACGTTTTTACCATTGATGCTTCAATACCAAATCCATAGGAAGAATCAATTAAGTGAAATCCGGCACCGGTGGAATCAGTCCTGAACTGATCACATAACCAGGTTAATCCATCATAGGTGCGTGGATTAATTCCATCTGCCCAAAAATAAGGTCCCCAACCTATCCATGCACTTTTAATATTGGGTCCTTCAAATGCTAATGCAGGATCTCCGGAAATTTGTTTTTGAATTAATTGTTTTATTACCAGGTTTGCCCAATAACCCTTTGGTTCGCTATATGCATCGTATCGTTTGTGTTCAGGATCCATATATCCGGTATAGTGTATTCCGGAAAGATATACCTGTTTTAAATTTGGAAATGAATCTTTTAATACTTGCATTAATGTAATGTATTTTGACATTACCGAATTATAATAAGTTGTAAAATCAGAACTCGTGTCGCTATCACTTTGTTGCAGTATCCACAGTACCTGTACCTGAGCATAAGTGTCTTCCTTTAACGCCATTCTGCCTTTGAGTGTGTTCCAAAATTCAGGGTAAATAGTGTCTATCATATCATCCAGATCTTTACCCGCGGTAAACATTCCTTTTACCGTTACGCATGCACTCATTCCCGCATTATCATAGGCCTTTAAAGTATCTACATAAGCATTAAAAAGATTGGATGCAATAGAAGCGCCTAATCCTAAAAAAAGCACTTCTCCACCCATATAATCAATATTACCAAGTGTATCGAGTGGCTTCATATTCTTAGAAATAGTGATACCCTTTTTTTTATGCGGCCCATTTAAAACATTCATTCCCCCCTTATAAAGTCCACCCTGAACTCCATTATAATAGGTATTTCCCATATCGGTGAGTGGAATTAATCCTGTGGAATCCTGATCACAATTAATAGAAGGATCTGCATCTACAATGATCTCCCAATCTTCAGTCTGTGCTTTCAGTGAAACGAAGTAAATGGATAAAATAAGTACCAATAAATTTTTGTGCATAAACAGGAATTAATGGTGAAAGGATGTGTGGTGTTTAACTTGTAATCATGCCCATAAATATTATAGTAAAATTATAAATTTATTCCATAAAAAAAATACAAATAACCAAAAACTAAAAAAAATCCCTGTCGCAATGACAGGGATTCAAAATCGTAATTTTTAAGCTTTATTTTATAACAACTACTCTTTCATTTAAATGAGCCAGTTTGGTTTCTATGCTCACAAAATAAATACCGGATGTTACCTCTGTGGACAGATCGATAGTCATTTGCATTGCACCATTTGACAATGCTATTGTGTTAGAATAAATAATTCTGCCCGTCATATCTTTCAGCATAACGATTGCTGATTCCTCTGAAGTTAAATCACTTGTAAATGCAATATTAATTTCATTTTTTGCAGGATTGGGATATACGCTCATTTGTGAAGATGGTGGAATTTCAGCATAACGACATTGATCAATTACCGTAACAGGTGATGCAGTTCTTGTGCAGCCCGCAGCATTAGTGATCATGCAGGTATAATCACCCACTGCACTTGCCAAATAATCCCAGTTTGTTGCGCCGACTATCTCTTCTCCATTGAGGAGCCATTGGTAAACATTTTCTACATCGTAACTAGCCTTTAATAAAAGGGGAGTTACTGCACATAAATTTAATCCGTCAGGGTAAATAATATTAGCGTTCGGACCTTCCACAACGGCTACTGCCTGCACTTCCGACAACCCTGATGAACAAGTGCCAAGTAAACCTTCCACCTGATAATAGGCTGGCTTGTTGGTTGTATAATCAATATCGGTTGCTCCGGTTAAGGCAACACCATTTTTATACCACTGATAAGATTCAAACCCTGCAGTTGCACTAAGTGTAATAAAATCAGGTTTACATAGAGTGATAATTCCCGATGGTGAAATTGCGATAGAAAGGTCAATTCCTTCATCAGCTAAACCATTACAATTATCGTCAATTCCATTACAGATTTCTATTGCATCAGGATTAATACTTGCTGATCCGTCGTTGCAATCGGTATTATCAGCAACATATCCTACAGGTGCACCATCGCAAGTAGAAACCGCGGAAGCGGCATCACCAAAACCATCACCATCAGCATCTGCATACCAGGCATCGTAAACCAGATCTTCATCTATAGAACCATTACAATTATCGTCCAAGCCATTACATACCTCAGAAGCTGCGGGGTTTATATCTGCATTTGCATCGTTACAATCGGTATTATCAGCTACATAACCCGCAGGAACATCACAGGCTATTGTAGAAACTGCAACATCTCCATAGGTATCAGAATCAGCATCGGCATACCATACGGTACCAACACCGTCATCAATATCACCATTGCAGTTATCATCAATACCATTACAAACTTCTGAAGCGCCCGGATTTATTGCAGCATCAGTATCATTGCAGTCTACGTCAATTGTATATCCATCACCATCTTCATCTGCTAAAGAAACAGTTCCGCCAACCACAATATTTTTTAGGGTGGATACACCGTTTAAGGAGCTATGTGCATTGAATCCGATAACTCTTACGAGCATTGTATTTACTGTGGAAAAATCGGCAACATCCCATGATAAATTAGACCCCCCCAAACAATTAGTTGTTTCCACAAAAAAATCAGTTCCGCTGTTTGTCCAACTGGTTCCACCATTTAAAGAATAGGCTAATCTCCATAAGGTTGGTCCCTTTGGATTTCTGCGAATGTCAACCGAAATATTGGTTACATCCAATTGATAACCTGCATCTGCACTCACTGAAAACTGAATACTTGGTCTTCCGTTTCCGTAAGTTGCTGCTTGAGAATGTTTCTTGGAAACAAATCCTGTAGGACAAGCGAACTCCTCCAAAGTGCCGTTTACTCGTGACAAATTTGTAGCAGTGGCATTTACTGCTACACTTGAATAATTACCTGCGGGGTCATCAATGTAATTGAATAATTGTGCTTTCCCGGAGGAAAATACTGTGACTAACACTATGGTTAGTAAAAAGTAGAACTTTTTCATAAATTTCATTTTTATGGATAAATGTGAGTTTCTATAAAGACGCGGCAATTTAGAAAAAAGATTATGTTGAAAATCAATTAATTGGAGAAATTGATGTCACAAATTATTGATTTTATTGCATACATAAGATATTAATTATCAATATCTTATGCTATTTTCGATTCTTTTGAAATACAATTATTGAAGGTATTATATTGTTCAAATTGTAATATGTTTCCAGCAATTTTTCTGTGGTAATAAAACATGCGGAAAAATGACAAAAAATAATTATTTACTCTTTACATTTGAGTTTGGTTAATTAGGGATAAATCAATTTTATTTTAAACGACAAATATGAGATATAGCTTTACTAAATTATTGTTTGCCGGAATCCTTTTGTTTGGGGGGAAAACCATGATAGCACAAGTAAAAGAGGTTTGTGGTACAGATCTGGAAAGAAAGAAGTTGATAGCATTATACCCTGAAATATTAGAAAGGGAGGCAGATTTCGAAAAAAGAGCAGCAGAGCGTTTAACCTCAATAATGCGTATTGAGGGAGAAACTATAATTATACCGGTAGTATTTCATATTATTCACGATTACAACGGTGAGAACATTAGTGATGAGCAGGTATACGATGCAATTGAAAACATAAATGCCGATTTTAGAAAAACGAATACTGATTTTGCTGCAACAATACCTGAATTTGAGGATATTGCAGCAGATTGTAACATTGAATTCAGGCTTGCTCAAAAGGAATTAAGTAGCGGCTGCACCAATGGAATTGACCGTATTGCGTCGCTTCGCACCTACAGCGGCTCCGATGCGGCTAAACTTGGCGGATGGCAATCCGGTAAATATTTAAATATTTGGGTAGTAAAAGACCTTCAAAATGGAGCAGCTGCATATGCTTATTATCCGGGAAGTATTGCCGGAATAATGTATACGGTAGATGGTATCATTTGTCGCCAAGATTATGTAGGCACCATAGGAACAGCAGGAACCTATGCAGCACATGTTTTATCCCATGAAATTGGTCACTATCTTAACCTTCAGCATTTATGGGGAAACACCAATAGTCCGGGTGTTGCCTGCGGCGACGATCAGGTGCCGGATACACCAATAACAGAGGGATGGACATCCTGTAATTTGGCTGGAAATACTTGTTCCGGAAGCATTGACAATGTGCAAAATCATATGGAATATTCTTATTGCAGTACCATGTTTACGGAAGGTCAAAAATCGAGAATATATGCTACTTTGGAAGCGGAGGATGCGATGCGCAATAATTTATGGACGGAAGAAAATAAAATTTTAACAGGAACCAATGATGGATATGTAAGTGGATTATGTACTCCGAAAGCTGATTTTCATACTCCGGACCGACTCACTTGTAAGGGTAATTCCATTACCTTTTATGATGTAAGTTTTAATGCAGAGGTAGAAAGCAGAGTGTGGACTTTTGCAGGTGGAATTCCTGAAACATCAACAGAAATAAATCCTGTTGTTCAGTATAATGATGTTGGTTGGCATTCCGTTACATTAAATGTTACTAATGCTTCCGGAACGGATACAAAAGTATTTGATAATTATTTATATGTATCCTCGTCTGTTCCTGAATTGGATGAAAATTATTTTGGAGATTTTAATTCTGAGGAAGAAGTAAATTCAAATTGGATTCTTTATAATAAATATCCTGATGACAAAGAATGGTTGTGGAGATCTACCAATGGATATTGGAATACCGGATGCATTTGGCTAAATAGTCGTTTTGGTCCCGATCTGGAAACTGATGTTGCTATTTCGCCATCTTTCGATCTTTCTTCAGGCCTTACTGATAATTTATTTTTTAAATACAGTACTACTTCTTATGGAGTATCCGCAGATGATTACACTATGGCATTAAAGGTTTATTACAGTGCTAATTGTGGTGATAGTTGGATTTATATGAATAAAGTTACCGGACAGGATCTCATAAGCAGTTATGGAGGTTCTTCCGATTTTTATCCTAATTATCCCGATCAGTGGGCATCTGCAGAATTTAATTTGCCGGAAGCATCAAAAACTAATAATGTAAAATTCAAATTAGAATTTAATTATAATGCTTATGTAAATAATGTTTTTATTGATGATTTTAATTTCTTTTCCGGTGTATTGAGTTCTCCACTTCAGGAAGAATTAATAGCATTGAAATTAGCACCTAATCCAACTGCAGTTAATTCAGAAACTATATTGTATTACAGTTTAAAAGAACAAGACGAGCTGCAAATTTCAATAGTAGATCTTTTCGGTAAAACCATTGCCACGGTTGATCTTGGCTTACAGACAGCGGGTAGTCATCAATATGTAATTAATCCGGCAGATATTGGAATTTCAAAAGGATGTTATATTATTAAAATTGGAAACGGACAATTTTCAGCAACCGAAAAATTGTTTGTTTTGTAATCATAAATAAATTAAAAAAAGAGGAGTTTCTTACATGAAATCCCTCTTTTTTTTAACCTAATATAATTATTTTTTAAATATTAATAGGGCGTCGTTATAATCAATTGAGGCTTTATATTTCATTAATATATCTCCACCAATAATTGCATACACCGGATCAAGACCTGCAGATGTGTAAGCAGTATTTACCATGTCGAGATCTATTAAAGCAAATTCAATTGGTTTGATGGACTTCGATCCGATTTTTAATCGTTTTAATTTTACAAATTCGCTATTCTGAATATTTGTTCCCAAACCTGTTGTTTGATGTTCCGTTTTTTTTATTGGTTGGTCTTTAAAATGTTTCTCGATAAATGATCTGTCCACCACACTTTTTGTAGCACCGGTATCGATCAAAAATTTCACATCAAGGCCTTGTATTTTTCCTTTAACAAAAATATGATACCCCTTCGGTGGGATTTTTTTTATTATAAGTTTGAGTGCTTTATTCAAAGTAAACTTTATTTAATAATTTCCATAAAAAAAACCATTCAGAAAACAGTTAAATAATTACACATTCGCATATTTCCAGATTCTGTATGGTTTGAATTAAAATCTGCAGAAATCAGCTTCCTACATTCATTTTATCTAAAACACTCATAACTTCTTTTACCGCTACCGCAGAGTTTTGTAACAAGGTCATTTCCTCAGAATTTAATTTTAATTCTATGATCTGTTCTATTCCGTTTTTTCCAAGTTTTACCGGAACTCCGAGATAAATATCCTTCAAACCGTATTCTCCATTAAGCATTACGCAACAAGGAAAAATACGCTGTTCATTTTTAACAATTGCCTCCACCATTTGGGCAGCTGCTGCACCTGGAGCATACCATGCTGAAGTGCCTAAAAGATTTACAATTTCACCTCCACCTGATTTGGTGCGTTGAACTATAACATTCAATTTTTCCTCGTCTATCATTTCTGTCACCGGAATTCCCGCAACTGTTGTGTATCTTGGAAGAGGTACCATAGTATCTCCATGTCCACCCATTAATACTGCCTGTATGTCTTTTGGAGAGCAATTTAAAGCCTCTGCTAAAAAAGCGCGGTATCTTGCTGTGTCTAAAATACCCGCCATTCCGAAAACACGTTTTGAATCTATTTTTGCCGTTAAAAAGGCACAATAAGTCATAACATCCAACGGGTTTGATACCACTATTATAATTGCCTGTGGAGAATATTTTATAACTTGTTCCGTCACCGATTTTACGATTCCGGCATTAACACTTATAAGGTCGTCTCGGCTCATGCCCGGTTTGCGGGGTAATCCGGAGGTTATTACAACCACATCACTTCCTGAGGTGCGGGTATAGTCGTTTGTTACACCAACCACTTTAGTACTGTAATAATCGATTGGAGCCTGCTGCCAGGTATCCAAACTTTTTCCTTCTGCGGTTCCTTCTTTTATGTCCAACAGAATGATCTCATTTAAAAAATCCTTATGGGCGAGCACATTGGCTACGGTAGAACCCACATTTCCAGCCCCTACAACGGTTACTTTACTCATATATTTGTCATTTTCGACCGCAAATTTATGCCATTTAAGGTTAATGATTGCTTTGTGCACAAAGTTTGATGTTAATTTAAATGAATACTTTTTAACTTTACACAATAATTCAACAATTGATGAAAAAACTCCTTTCCATAATTGCATTTTTAACTTTTTTAATCCCCTTAAAAGCACAATCAAACTATTGCGGAACCTTATTTTCGGAAGATCAGATGATTTGGCTGCGTAATTTTCAAAGTAATTATATACCTCAGGATCCTGGTTTACGAGGAGGAACTACCTATTATATTCCTATGAAGGTGCATATTGTAGGAAACGATGATGGAATTGGTTATTACAATCACACCTACCTTTATACCTCAATTTGCGAGCTGAATGAACATTTTGCCGAGACCGGATTTATTTTTTACATCTATGGAGAACTTGATTATATAGACAATTCTGACTTTTATGAGCACGATTGGTTCGATGGTGAGGATATGATGGATGAAAACAATGTTGACGACCTGTTAAATGTGTATTTTGTAGCTGATCCTGCAGGAAATTGTGGTTATTACAGTCCATCTGACAATGGTGTTGCTGTAGCAAAATCATGTGCAATGCCGGGAGGAACTACAATAGCGCACGAATTTGGACATTTTTTCTCCTTACCACATACATTTTATGGATGGGAATATGGAATACCTGATGATGAAGACCAGGAATGGGTGAACGGATTAAATTGCAACTCCGCAGCAGATGGATTTTGTGACACTCCACCAGATTATCTTGATTACAGATGGAACTGTCCGGGGCCTCTTCAAACTGATCCAAATGGTGAAACTTTTTACAGCGACGGAACATTTTATATGTCCTATTCAAATGATGCGTGTACTGATAAATTCTCGATAGAGCAACAGGATGCAATGATCGCAAACCTGCTCGGACCAAGAAATAACATGTTGGATTTTCCAACTCCTGTATATGTAGACCTTACTGAAGTTCCAATGCCGGTTGTGCCTTTGAATGAAGCAGTGGATCTTTTTCCAAATTATGTTTATCTGGAATGGACACCTGTTGAAAACGCAACCGAATATCATTTACAAATTTCATACAGCAGCGGATTTTCTGCTATTGCACACGATGTTGTTACAACGAATAATTTTTATGAAGAAAAAAATCTTCAGATCGATAAAAAATATTACTGGCGCGTAAGACCGCTTGCACCACTTAATACCTGTGAGGCTGCTTCTCTTGCGTTCAATTTTACAACAGGCTCAGAATTAACTGCTGTGCAGGAAAGTGAAATATTTAATTATTTTAGCGTATATCCTAACCCTGCTTTTTCCGGCTCAGCAATTGATATCACCTATCATGCTGAGGAAAGTTTTTCCGGCAACATGCATTTGCTGGATATTACCGGTAAAGTTGTTTTGATAGAAAATATCACTGTAATTGCAGGTTCAGATAAAATACAATTGAATTTACCGGAACTTAGTGAAGGAATTTATTTCATTCAATTAAACAATGGAAATAAAACCGATGTATTAAAATTGATGATTAATAATTAATAAAAAATATTGTAACAAATTTTTAAAATGCTTCCTATTCAGGGAGCATTTTTATTTTGAGCAGGCGCGTGGTCTTTTCCGTGATTTTAAATCTTCCATCCTGTCGCAATCCCAATACCCAAATAATTTTTTCTCCGCACAATAAAACTTTGGTATTTTCTTTTTGTAGGATATTATATTTTGCATTCGTTAAAATATCACTTACCTTTTTCTTTCCCGGTTTATCCGATTTTTTTTTGGTTAAACCAAGAGGGTAGAGGTAATCTCCTTTTTCCCATGTTCGAAGTATCAATGGAAATGAGATGGTATCTGCATCAAAATATGTTATACTACCGGATTCATTAAATTTCAATTGTTTATTGTAATTGCTGAATTCTAACAATAATTTATACCCTTTAAATGGAATGGTTTTCGTTATTCCATCAATAATTATGATACTTTGCTCCATTTTTTCAATTGGAGTCAGTATAATATTTTTTCTGTCAAGTACGACTCTGTAATTTTCGCTATAAAATACTTTACCGGTTTCCCCCAAACACAGCAATATTGAGTGTATCTGATCTTCATTAAATTTAAAAGGATGAAGAAACTCGTGTAAATAAGTTGCTGCAGCAGGTAAATTAAGAATTGCCGGTACGGATAGGTAAATATCATTTCCTTTAATTTGTTTCAAGGAAGATAATTTCTTTTTAACCTGTTCCTGATAAATGATGGCAATTTCTTTTAAGTGTTTGATATTTCTCGCCATTGTGTTTTCAAGTGACGAGTTAATGTTTTGCATCAGGGGAATAATTTCATTCCTGATTTTATTTCTGTCAAATGTATTATTTTCGTTTGAAACATCTTTGCGGTAAAGAATACTATTTTCCTTCGCATAATATTCAATTTCTGCACGCGTTGCAAATAATAAGGGTCTAATGATCTTGCCATTTTTAAGAGGAATTCCTGTGAGTCCTTTTATTCCTGTGCCTTTAATAAGATTAAAAAACACTGTTTCAATATTATCATTTAAATGGTGGCCGGTAGCAATTAGGTCGTATCCAAAGTTTTTTCGTATTTCTTCAAAATAATGATACCTGAGTTCTCTTGCTGCAACCTCTAAAGAAAGTTGATTATCTTTTTGATATTTAAGCGTGTCAAATTTTTCCGAATAAAATGCAACATTATATTTTTCGGCAAGTGCCTGAACAAATAAACTATCTTCATCTGAATCGGTTCCACGCAATTGAAAATTACAGTGGATCACAGTAAATTCAAATCCTGATTTATTAAAAAGATCACACAAAACTACACTATCAATTCCTCCACTCACCGCAACAAGTAATTTTTGTCCGGTCGAAAATAAATTTTCGCTTAAATTAAATGTTTTGAATTTTTCGGATAATGTTTCTGCTTTCATTCGTCGTCATCTATTCCTAAACTTAAATTCGTTTTCGCATTTTGCAATTCGGCAAAGCTGTGTTGGTCATTCAATTTTGAGGCAATATCTAAACCTTTAGCATAACAATTTTCAGCATCCGTTTTCCTTCCAAGTTTGTTATACAATTTGCCGAGATGGTAGTATGTTCCCACATATTCAGGATCATTCTCCACCAGTGTCTCGAAATATTTTAGCCCTTCTTCCGCTTCTCCTTTTTTAAGGTATTCCAGTGCCAGAGCAAATTGTAAAAACGAATCCCTGGGGTTTTCTTCAAGGTATATAAGGAGTTGCTCAAGACGGTTCATAATCAGTAAAAAGTTATTGGTGAATGTTTGCAAAGGTAAGGCTGTATAGATTGCATATTTGTAAGTTCACAAAGTTTTTAGCTTCGAATATCGATAATATTTTAATTTACCTAATGTGATAACAAAGGGTAATACAAACTCTGTATTGGTTATAATTCCTGACTTTCAAATCCTATCTTTGCCCTCACAAAAAAGCATGAAAATTTTATGAAATTATTGGTTTGTATAAGTAAAGTTCCGGATACAACAACTAAAATTGTATTTACAGAAAATAATACAAAATTTAACGAGGCGGGAGTTCAATTCATAATAAATCCCTACGATGAATGGTATGCATTGGTGAGATCGTTGGAATTAAAGGAAACCCTTGGTGGAACAGTAACTGTTATCAATGTTGGTAAAGCTGATAGTGAACAAATAATAAGAAAGGCCCTGGCGCTCGGAGCTGATGATGCTGTGCGAATTGATGCAGAACCTTTGGATGCTTTTCAAGTAGCATCTGCTGTGGCTGATTACGCTAAAAATGAAAAATTTGATATCATAATGACAGGGAAAGAAACCATTGATTATAACGGTGGAATAGTAGGGGGGATGATAGCGGAACTTTTGGATCTACCTTATGTATCTCTTGCATCTAAATTGGATGTTGAAGGAACTACACTAAAGCTTGAACGTGAACTGGAGGGTTTAAAGGAAAGTGTAACTTTATCAATTCCTTGTGTTATCAGTGCCCAAAAAGGAATGGCTGAAGCACGAATTCCGAATATGCGTGGAATTCTTGCATCCAAAACAAAACCGGTTGTAATTATAAATCCAACATCTTCAAATATAAAAGTATCGGTTAAATCCTTTGTTTTGCCTCCGGAAAAAACCGGTTGCAAACTCATAGCGCCTGAAAACGCGGAACAAATTGCAGACTTGTTGCACAATGAAGCCAAGGTGATCTAATAATTAAAAGGATAAAATCAAGGTTATTATCCATTGAAATCAAAAAAATAAAATTCAAAAAATAATCAGTAAATATGATACTTGTTTTTGCAGAATTATCGAATGGAAAATTGAAAAAAACTGCCCTGGAAACAGCCGCATACGCCTCAAAATTAGGAGATGCTACTGCAATTTCCTTTGGCCGCGCAGATAGTGGTGAATTGGAAAAATTAGGAGGATATGGAATTTCAAAAGTAATTCACATTTCTGACGAACGATTGAATTCCGTTTATTCAAAGGCATATTCTAAAATAATTGTCTCTACTGCTTTGTCAATTGGTGCAGATATTATTGTTTTATCACACAATTCTACAGGAAGGTCCATTGCACCGCGCGTTGCTGTAAAGTTAGATGCACCATTGTTTGCAGGAGTAAGTATGTTGCCTGAAAATAATGTTTTGCGCAAGGCCGTATTTTCAGGAAAGGCATTTGCAGATCTTCAAATGAATGAGGGTAGAAAAGTAATAAGCGTAAATCCGAATTCTTTCAAAGCAGAATCAACTGGTGATTTAGCAAATATAGAAGTGAGAACTGCAGAATTTACCGATACAGATCTCGACTTTACAATTACGGCAGTGGAAGATGAGGCCGGTGGACATGTGCCACTTCCGGAAGCCGAAATTGTTGTTTCCGGTGGCAGAGGACTTAAAGGACCTGAAAATTGGGGCATTATTGAAGACCTTGCGAACGTTTTAGGAGCAGCAACGGCTTGTTCACGGCCTGTGGCAGATATTGGATGGAGACCACATCATGAACATGTTGGCCAGACAGGACTTACCATAAAACCAACTCTATATATTGCTGTAGGTATATCCGGTGCTATCCAGCATTTGGCTGGAGTTAATCAGAGCAAAGTAATTGTTGTGATAAACAAAGATCCCGAAGCGCCATTTTTCAAAGCTGCGGATTATGGAATTGTTGGTGATGCATTTGAGGTTTTACCAAAGATTACAGAAGCAATCAGGAAGATTAAAGCACATAGGTAAAATAGTAAATTAAATGATCCTTTTTACCTTAATCATTATTATTTCAAGGAGAACGCATTAACTTAGTAACGTCTTAGCGATTTTAGATGCAAAAAATAGAATTAGAAATATCGGGTTTATCACATACCATAACACAATCTCAGAGTTATGCTGTGTTGCTCAGTGAGGTTAACGGGTTAAGGAAGTTGCCCATTGTGATAGGTGCTTTCGAAGCACAGGCAATTGCTGTGGCTATTGAAAAAGTGGTGATAAACAGACCATTATCGCACGATCTGATGAAAAATATCTTTACTGTTTTTCAGATAAATTTAAAAGAAGTATTGATTGATAATTTACAAGATGGGATTTTTTATTCCAAATTAGTATGTGAAAAAGACGGGCAAGAAGTAGAGATAGATTCTCGCACCAGCGATGCTCTTGCCCTGGCAGTAAGATTTAATTGTCCCATTTATACTTACGAGTTTATTTTGGAATCGGCAGGTGCCATCATAAATGAACCGGAAAATAAAGAAGGAGCTGAGGAAGAAGACGAAGAAAACGAATCTGTAGAAACCCTAAGTACATCCATTTCACCTCAGGCTGACCTAAGTAAAATTACCATAAAAGAACTCAATGAGAAATTAGGAGAACTGCTGGATAAGGAAGATTATGAAGCTGCTGCCAGAATTAGAGATGAACTCGACAGAAGGAAAAAGTAATTTCTTTGCGTTTTAATACCATAATAAATCAAATGGTTTTATGCAACTGATATTGTTAATCGGATTTGCCGGTTTTTTAGGCACTATCGCAAGATATCTCAGCGGTCAATTAATCTATCAATTTTTACCTGTTTCCTTTCCTTACGGCACTTTAATCGTAAATATATTGGGTTGTTTTATCATCGGTTTGGTTTATGGATGGTTTGAAAAGGAAAACATATACTCCAATGAATGGAAATTGATATTTGCAACAGGATTTTGTGGTGGATTTACAACTTTTTCTGCTTTTTCCATTGAAAATATTCAACTACTGCGCGATGGGCAATTCGGTTTTGCACTTTTATATATATTTGTGAGTGTAGTTATTGGAATATCTGCTACCTTCGGCGGTGTTTCTTTAATTAAGAACATTTGACAATATCCCTTCAATTTTATTTTCTAATTGGCAACCCAAAGAGTTAATTTGTAAAAATGGAAAATTTTCTACGTGGTTTACTCGGCATGACTGCACTTATCGGCATTTGTTATTTACTGAGTAATAACAGAAAAGCGATTGATTGGAAACTGGTCGGCATAGGACTCTTTGCTCAATTTATGCTCGCGGCAGGAGTGCTCGACCTCAGATTTAATAATGTTTCTATTTTCTGGACAGTTTTACTCGGCATCATAACAGTTTATATCATTGTTAAAATAAGGATCAAAGAACGTTCTCCGGTAAAATGGTCTATTCTGTTATCTCTATTCACATTGTGTTTGTTTGTGGTCACCCGATTGTTACCAACCGATTCTTTTGTTATAGCAATGCAGGCCATTTCAAAAACTTTCGTCGCTATGATATCTCTGAGTCATAAAGGAACAGAGATGTTGTTTGGAAATCTCGCGGATGCAAATCAATCGTGGGGATTTGTTTTTGCAATACAGGTTTTGCCTAATATTATTTTTTTCGCGGCAATATCTGCCATGTTATATTATTTAGGTGTGCTACAAAAGATCGTTTATGTTTTTGCCTATTTATTGAGGAAATTAAATATAGGAGGACCGGAAAGTTTATCTACATCAGCAAATATATTTCTTGGTCAAACAGAAGCACCTTTAATGATCAAACCTTATCTAGAGCAATTAAATCGTTCGGAAGTATTGTGCATTATGATAGGAGGTATGGCAAATACAGCAGGGAGTGTACTCGCGGCTTATGTTACTTTGTTAGGGGGAAGTGATGTAGGTCAACAGGAATATTTTGCATTACACTTATTTTGTCAAAGTTTGATGAGCGCACCGGCTGCAATAGTATGTTCTAAATTATTATTTCCTCAAACAACAAAAGACCTTACCAAAGAATTAAAAATAACAGATGAGAAATTAGGAGATAATATGTTGGATGCGATTTCACTTGGCACAACCGATGGATTAAAACTTGCGGTAAATGTAGGCGCTATGCTTATTGCATTTACAGCATTGATCTGGGTGGCAAATGGTGTTCTGGGTTGGGTTGGTGATATTACAACATTAAATACTTTTATACAGGCAAATACCGGTTATGAATCATTATCTATTCAGATGATATTAGGATATGTTTTTTCACCCATAGCATGGCTGATAGGTGTGCCGGCAGGAGATATGTTAGCCATAGGTCAATTACTTGGGGAGAAAACGATAATTAATGAATTTAACGCCTATATTACCTTTTCGGGAATGAAAGCGAACAATGTAATTCAAGATCCGAAATCCATATTAATTGCAACATATGCTTTAAGTGGATTTGCAAACTTTGCTTCCATCGGAATTCAGATTGGCGGAATTAGTCAGCTTGCTCCAAGTCAACGAAAAAACTTAACGGAATTAGGAATGAAAGCCTTAATTGGCGGTACAATTGCTACATTTTTATGTGCAACAATGGTTGGAATGTTTTATTAAACAGAAATTAGTTTTATGCAGGAATTTTATCAATGGCTCATCTTTCAGTCTTTTATCATTTTAATTGTTGTTATTCTGTACCTGTTTGCTGCAGGTTTAATAAACATTAAACGAACGCGAACCGAAAGTTTTAAAGAATGGCAAAGAATGAATGGGGCTGTTATAAGATGGATGTGTATATTATTAGTAATAGTTTCAATAGGCATTATCTATTATAAATATAATCAGGTAACCACCACATTAACCGAACCACCAACCTTACAATCAGAATAATCATTTATTACTCACAAAAATATCTTTAAGGTAAGGATGATCTTTAAAATATAAATAAACCATCGATGCTTCCTTCATCCTGCCTTTCGACGAAGGATGTATACCGCCTTTTCCGGAATCTTCGCAATTCCATGTATATCCGTTTTTATTTCCAATTACTCCGTCAGTCCAGAGTGCTGGGCCCCAATCAATAAATGGAATTTCATCTGCTGTAAATCCTTTTTCCCCTTTTATTTGTTTTTCCAAAAGCCATTTTACTGTCCAGCTGTTGTAATATGCGGTCGGTTCCTTAAGCTCTTGTGGACCTTCCCCAATTTCGCCGATATAACCGGCATAGGTGCGGTCTGAAATAAATACAACTCTTATATTCGGAAATTTATTTTTAATTTCTTTGAGCATTAACTGATATTTTTCTATCTGCGTATAACATTGTTCAGGAAAGGGTTGTTGATAGGATAAAATATCTCCACTGCTTATCCAAATGATCTGAATTTGTTCCAATGATATATCTTCATCATTGAGAATGGTATCTACAATTTGCCAATAATTACCATTGGCTTCTGTCATTGAATTAATATCCTTCCCACCCTGTGCGCCAATAATGATCTTCAATTGCTCATCCTGATTTTGCGAGTCATAAATGGATCTTACAAACCTTCCTGTCATCGCGGCAGTGCTGAATCCCAGCACCATAAATCCTATTTTACCGTTTGCTGAATCATAAATACCCTCTGCATTTAAAGGTTTTATTATAGTGCCTGCTTCCTTACCTTTTTGAAAATGTGCGAGCGGAATTTCATTATTTCCATCAGGATATTTCCCTCCAATAAATCCATTAAAGGTTGACTTTCCAAGATCAGCAACAGGTATTAGCCCCGTTGACTCCAGGGTGCAATTTTGTCCCAATACCCATTCTAACGAAAAGATAATAACAAATATATAAATGATAAATTTATGCATATTAAAATCCTATTCCCAATAATATTCTAAAATGTTCTGCCGGATAATTATTGTCGAATCGAAATGGTGTATATGCGAAATCGATTCTTGCAATTTTAAAAATATGTTCTATTCCGGCGGCAACTTCAAAATAGTTATCCAGCGCGTCGTTTTGCAAATATTGTACTGTAAATACAGGCTCCAATTTCAACTGTTTAAATAAAGGTAATTTCCTGAAAATAAATCCTTCGGTATGCCATTGCACATGTGCTGCGTAATAATAGTTTTCTGAGAGCGCAGCATAATAAGGCAGTAGAAAATAACTGTCAATTGTTAATCTGCTTATCAATGTTTCGTTGCCAGGAAAGTTAAATTTATCGGCGGCAGATAAATTCCTTTTTCCTACAAGCAAACCTGCACTGCTGTGATATTGTAAATTTCCTGCCAAACCTAATTTTATATTATCCTGAATACTGAATTCAAATTTATCATAACGAACCGAATTTTCAACAATGTTTTCAAATGCTTTTTCATAATTTAATTCCAAACGCGGATATTTGGAATCTAAAATGTATTTTTCATCCGGCTGTTTGATGTATTGTTGTTTAATTTGATATCGAATCGAAATTCCTGCCGTGAGTTTTGATGGCATAGCCTTATTAAAGGGAGTTTCGGAAAATGGAAAATAATTAGGCGTAAAGGTTTTATCCGGAAAATCAATCCAGGAATCAATAACATCGAGATTATCCAGATAGGTTCTATCGCGAAATCCTGCATTAAAGCTCGCATAAAATCCGTTAAACAATTCTTTTGAATAAGCTGCTTCCAGATATTGTGCCCGATAAATTTTTAAATAATTTTCTTCCGCAAACAAACTGTAAAATGAATTTACAATCGGAATTATTCCTGATTCGTTAAATTGAAACACATTACTTCCACCTCTTAACAATATTGTTGTTCTGGAAAATTGATCGAACATGTAGGAAAAGGTTCCGTTTACAAATAATTTATCAGCATCTATGGCATACCGCACATTTGGAATAAATACCATTACATCTTTTGAATCCCACTCTTTTGAGATCCTTACCCTTAGGTTCACAACATATCCTTCTACTGTATTAAACTGTATTAATTCCGGAAGTGGATTAGTACTTATAAAAATATCTGATTTTGATCTTCTGTAATTATAACCACTGAGAAGATCGCTCGCCGAAAATTTATTAAATATTCTGTCCACCGAATCCTGATAAGCAGGAGTTTCCTTTAAAATTTGCAGAGAATCCTTTTTGCGATAATCTATAAGTTCTTCTGATGTTAACTTGATTGGCCTGCTATTGCTCCAGTAAATGGAATCTTTTTTATTTGAATTTTCCTCAATCCGTGTGACCTCTGCCGAAAAGAAATTTTTTGAAAATACCGGATTGATGGTATAATCCTTATAAAAAGCATGAAAAAAACCATTTCCTTTAATACCAAAAATGGAATAATTAAAATTGAACTTATTCGACAATAGGGTGAGGTGTTCATTATCAGAATAAAAATATTCTTGTTCCACTCTAAAAGTATCCAGAAATTCGAGCCCATTTTCTTTTCGCAATTCTAATTGCAATCCACTAATATGATAATCATCGTCGGTTATATAAATTATTCCGGAATAAGCAGGATCCGTTTTTCGTTTTGGAATTACCTTAATTTTATAAATCTCATGGTTGTTATCGAATACAGAGCTAATCAGTTTATATTCGTAAAAAAACATCGCATTATCAGCAATAGGTGATACAAAACCGCGCTGTGAAAATCCCTCCAGGGTCTCCAGGTTCTCATAAAAATTCATTCCCATGCTCGCTGCGTCGTTCCAACTGAA
Source organism: uncultured Chitinophagales bacterium (assembly GCA_964638865.1). GTDB lineage: Bacteria > Bacteroidota > Bacteroidia > Chitinophagales > BACL12 > UBA7236. Next base: position 27,269 of record CAZXBG010000013.1, read on the forward strand.
ACTTTGATCATTTCCACTAACAATAGAAGCTTTCATGATCTCCTTTGTTTTATCGGGAAATTGAAAATGAAAATTAGAAACTGATTCCGATAAATAAACGATGCCTGTATTATTTGTATCCACATCAAGAATTGTATTTAATTCAATACCCAATATTTTATCAGGTGCTTCTGTAAATTTTTGTAAGCCTTTGATATACACCTCACAGGAGTAAGTTGAAATTTCCTTAAGATGTTCTGATCTTTTATTGATGGCACTTCGCATTATTGCATAAGCAGGATCCTCTTTGTCAGATCTGATAACTACTTCCTGAAGCTCCGTTGCTTCCTCCAATAAAATAATATTGAGTGAAATATCCTGATCAAAAATGGTTATCACAATTTCCTGTTTTGTATATCCAATATATTGAAAAATGATATTATAATTTCCGGGTTCCACAATAAGACTAAAAACTCCATTTTCATTTGTAGCACATGCGTAATTACTGTTTTTAATGTAGACATTACAAAAGGGTAGTGGTTCATTTTTTTCGTTGCTGACCACCCCCTCGATACGCGTTGCAAAAACGGAATTCACAAAAGCCAAAGAGCTTAGTATCAGCAATAAAAATTTTACCCACTTGCCCATGCGGTAAAGATAATTCAGTAAATCAGAATGTAATTAATTAAAAGTGTTATTACCGGAATACATAATTGAGACTTCCCCTGAGCCCAAATACAAAATTGCGTTTTGCATTGTCGGTAAATGGTTCGTCGTGTAGAGATATATCGTTAGAAATTGTTCCTCTTGCTCCGGCAGATAGGTAAAGATTATCCTGTATATAAATATCATAATCCAAACCTAAAACAAGGGAAATCTCGTCGTCTTTAAATACCTTATCGGTAGTTTCATATCGTTTATCCTGTGGCAATCTGTAAGAACGCAACATGCCATATTGAGCGCCAACGGAATAATTTAAAATAACCGGTTTATTGGTCAGATCAGAAATGCGGCCCACCTTAATTTTTGCAGTAACCGGTATGAGATCATAACTTAAGGAAAGTGATTTTTGCACGATATCCCCTTCTTCCGACATTACATAATTTTGACCTTGAATAGAGTTGTAAATATATTCTGCCTGAATTCCGAATTTATTAGAGAAATTATATCCTAAAACAAATCCTTTGGAAGTTCCAAATTTTAAGGAAGGCTGAATTGGTCTTTCCTCCTTGAATAAATTACCGGATTCTAAAATGGAGGTTTGGTTATAACTTCCACTCACTCCTATATACATTCCGCGCATATCAAAATCTTTCAGGTTGCTAAACACAGATTTTGATTGAAATGCCACAGATTCCTCCTCGTCTTCATTTGTTATATAATCGTAGGAGAATAAAGGAATAGAAACATCAGAGTTGTATATCCTGTCAATGATTTCAATGTTTTCAGCAGTAAGTTCCTCTTCATCCTCCATAAAAGCAGGTGCATTGATATAATCCTCCGTTTGAATATGCGATTTGATATTGGAAGCAAGTATAGTATTGATCGTATTTGTATTCTCTTCTACGTCATTTCGAGAGTTTGTATTTGTTTCCGCAATCTGAATAACTGCCTTTTTGGTTTGGGAAATATTGGAAGTTAATACAGGAACAATGGCCTCAGCGGCAATAAATTCTTGCACTACAGGGTTTTCGCTGTAATTCCTAATTTGAGCTATAACATTTTTATTATTTGCAGGAATTGCAATAAAACAAAGGCTGACAAAAATAAATAGGAGAGCTGCATACCTCGAATAGGGTATGTTTTTCGGAGTTTTGTGTGTGTTGTCCAGCTCATTTTCGATGTTGTTCCAAACATCTGAAGAGGGCTTCAACTCATAATTTTCAAATACTCCGCGAAATAATTGGTCAATATGATGTTTATTGTCCACTTGCTTTGCGTTTCAGACCTGTGCGTTGTTCTACCATTTCCATTAAAATGTACCGAGCACGTGCCAATTGACTCTTAGATGTACCTTCACTGATGTTTAGTTGCTCGGCAATTTCTTTATGTGAAAATCCTTCTATGGCATAGAGGCTAAAAACAGTCTTATATCCAGGTGAAAGTGCAGCTATCATATTCATCAGATCATCTACTGCCAGCTTACTTATAACGCTTTCATCCACAAATTCCACCTCCGTATTTTCAACGTCAACAATAGGATATAATAAATTTTTTCTTCTATGCATTTCAATGGCAGTATTCACCATTATTTTTCTCAGCCAACCCTCAAAACTTCCTTCAAATCGAAATCTGTCCAGATTTTTAAACGCTTTAACAAAGCCTTCCTGCAAAATATCCTCTGCAATCTGGTAATCAGGAGCGTAACGCAAACAAACTCCAAACATTTTTGAGGCAAAACGATCGTAGAGCATTTTTTGAAAGACCCTATTGCCCTTGGCTGACTCTCTAATCAGATGCTCATCGTTATAGGTTGCAGGTAAATTGACTTGTCTCATAAATCAGTTTAGAATTATTAAAATGGTGGTTAAACTATTTCTATTGCGCGGTAAGTTAAATATTTTTTCTGAAATTCAAAAATTTTTATAAAGGAATTCTGTCAGCAATTTAAAAGCTTTTGCCCTGTGGCTGAATTTGGTTTTTTCCTCTGCTGTCATTTGAGCAAAGGTAAGTGCTGCGCCATCCGGAATAAAAACAGGATCGTATCCAAATCCATTCGTTCCCAGTGCAGATTCAATAATTTTGCCCGTCACAATTCCTGTAAATTGGTTATAAGAATTTTCAATTGCCAAAGTAAATACAGTCTTGAACTCAGCCCTTCTGTCTTCAACATTCCGAAGGTTGAGCAAAACAAGATTTATATTCTCTGCAGCATCTCTGCTTCCCGAATAATGAGCGGAAAAAACGCCGGGTTCTCCGTTTAAGGCTAATACTCCAAGACCGGAATCCTCTGAAAAACAGTTACACCCATATTTTTCAAACACATATTGCGCTTTTTGCATGGAATTTTCCTCTATCGTAAAATGTGTTTCCGGAATCTCTTCAAAACACCCTATATCTTCTAAACTCCTGATTTGTATGGTTTCAGGAACCATCAGTTTAACTTCTTTGATCTTATTTTTATTGGCCGTAGCGAATACTATCTGCATCCCTTAAATATTATACATCAATTTTAACTGATTCCACAATAATAAACGCGCTGGTTTTTCCATACCTTCAATATTATCACAGATAACAATATCTATATTATTGAATTTCAATAATTTATGATTTCTATAAACAAAATGTAAACCAAGCATCTCTGCAGTAACTCCGAAACAGATCAGTTTGGAAAATGAAATTGTTTTAGATAAAGCATAAAAACGCAGTGGGTGATCGGATTTATATCTTAAAAAAACGGTTTCTTCAGGATCTAACTTCACGGCAACAATAAGTTTTTTAATGGACTCTATGCCCTCAGCACTAATATCCTCGCCATTTACACCGGAATAAATGATCAAGGTGCCATTATTATTTGACAGATTTATGGGATTTAAATTGGCATTAATTGCCGATATTGTTAGTTTTGCAGAAGAGGGGATCAGGTATACCTTTTCGTCCACTATTGCCGCGGGAAATTCAATTTTATCTATCATCTCTTGGCATCTAGAAATTTATTGTAAATTTATCAATCCTTTATCTGTAAAAAAACCAAGTTTTTCAACATATGAAAGTTGCCCTAAATCCTTCCTTCGAAATTGATATTCAATTATCCTCTGTTTCGCACATAAATTCTGTTGATTTTGAAAACCTGCAATTCGGTAAGGTATTTACCGATCACATGTTTGTGGCAGATTATGCAGGTGGAAAGTGGCAAAATTGTATGATAAGGCCAATTTCGAGTTTACATCTGCATCCGGCAACGTCTGCCTTACATTATGGACAGGCAATTTTTGAAGGGATGAAAGCCTTTAAAAATCAGGAGGGAAAGGCCGGTGTTTTCAGACCGGACATGAATTGGAATAGAATTAACGAATCGTGTGTCAGGATGGCTATTCCGGAAATTCCAGAAGAATTGTTCATGAATGCAATTTTTAATCTTGTAGATATTGAACAAAACTGGATACCGGATACGGATGACGGTTCTATGTATATACGCCCGTTTATATTTGCTACCGACGATTTTGTGGGCATAAAACCATCTGATACCTTCAAATTTGTGATTTTCTGTTGTCCTGTATCAAAATACTATCAAAAACCAGTGAGGGTTTATATGCAGGAGGAATATGTGAGGGCCTTTCCGGGAGGAACGGGTGCGGTAAAAGCAGCAGGAAATTATGCCGCAACCATGATGCCGCTTAAAGCAATTCGCGAAAAAGGGTACGATCAGATGTTGTGGATCGACGGAGTTACACATAATCGGCTGCAGGAAATAGGCACCATGAATGTATTTATACAAATTGATGATACTATTATAACAATCCCAACTGATGAAGGAACAATTTTAAAGGGTGTTACGCGTGATTCTTGCATTACTTTGTTAAAGGAAGCCGGTTATAAAGTGGAGATAAGAGATGTTACTATTGAGGAATTACTTAATGCTCAGCGGGCGGGGCGACTGCTTGATGCATTTGGTACAGGTACTGCGGCTACTATTGCGCCCATAGGGGTTATCGGTTATAAGGATGTTGCTTACGAATTACCTCCTGTTGAAGGCCGCAAAACTTCAAATTGGCTGAAACAGGAAATGTGGGAAATTAGAAAAGGAATTGCTAAAGACAGATATGGATGGATGTGGGATGTGGAGACCTATATCAAAAACTACAGCAATAAAATTGGTGTTGAGGAGTAATCAACACCCAAAAATTATTGCGTTTTTAGGTCACTTTTTATATTGTGATTAAAGCGATAATCATTCTGTTTTGGTTATCATAAATTCAACTCTCTGATTTATCTGTCTTCCTGCAGGTGTCTTATTATCGGCTATAGGAATTGATTTCCCTAAACCTTTGTAGGTTAATCTAGTCGCCGGAATTCCTTTAGAAATAAAGTAATCCATAACCGACTTAGCTCTTTTTGAGGATAGCGTAATACAATAATTATCATCGCATAAACTATTTGTGTGCCCTCTAATCTCTATTTCCACACCAGGATTTTGTTTTAAGAACTTAACTACTTTATTGAGTTCCACAAATGAAGTGTCTTCCAACACACTGCTGTTGATCCCAAATAAAATGTTTCTCATTTCAATTATCACTCCGGTCTGTTTTGGGATTAAAGTGAAATTTTGCACTATTTCACTGAAACTGGCAAGTGCCTTAATAATCAGGGAGGAATCTGCAGTATAATAACCATCAGCGCTGATTATTACGTTATAGCTGTCCGATTGGGGTAAAATAACAGCATATCCGTCGGATGGAGAGGTATTTGAGCTACCTCTCACAGTGCTGTCGCTCATTCCGGAATAAACAATTTTTGCAGCAATTGTAGCACCTGTAATTCTATCGCTTACAATACCTTTCAGCCATAAAATGTTATCTGGTTTTGCTATTGGAGGAAGTTTTATTCTGAATATATCGAGATTTGATCCTCCGGTGTTTCCGGTTGAGAAATAAGCATATTCACCCTGCGCATCTATGGTGTAATATGCTTCCCATTCAGGAGTATTAACATTTTTCCCTAAATTGAGAGGTTCGCTCCAATTGGTCCAGCTGTTATCAAGGCGACGACTCATATAAATATCCTGAAAACCATATCCGGGAAAACCGGTGGAAGAAAAAAAGAGGGTTTTTCCATCAGCGGCTAAAAAGGGAGTCATCTCATTGCCTGCAGTATTGAGGTTCTTTCCTAAATTGACAGGTTTTGAAAAATTTCCATTTGGGAGAAGAAAACTCACATATAGATCAAGCAATCCGTATCCATCAAGCGTTTCAGACGACATAATTAAAGTTGTGCCATCTACAGCCAAGGTAAATTCGTTGTATTGGTTGAGGTTCTTGAAACCATTTACCTTAATACCAACCGGTGTCGACCAACCGCCTTTTGTTTTGTAAGTTAAAGAAACGCCGGGATCTTCAGCCAGCGGATCTGCATAATCGCTGCCTACGAGGGCTGTGTTTCCATCGGGAGATATGGAACAAAGAAAATTGTGGTTGTTGTTATTTAGTGGAGGGCCGATATTGATTGCACGTTCCCACTGGGCTTCGGAGTATGTTGATACCCAGATATCATCATTTTTTTTATCACCGGTATTTTCGGGGTGCAATTTTCGGTCGAAATAAAGGGTCTTACCATCAGGAGCTATTATAGGATATACCTCATCAAATCCGGAGTTGACAGTTGGCCCTAATGATTCGGCTTTAAAATTCAGACTATCCGTTAATTCATTCAGTTCAATTTTTAATGCCGATTCCCCTTCTGTAATTCCAATTGCATCAATCTGATAGGTATTGAGGGATTCAGGCTTTTCCATTACCAATTTTAAACCTTTTACAACATTATTATTTTCCTTTAATGCAAGTACAAATAATCTTCCTCCACCAATTTTTGTTTCACCGGTCCTTTTATAGACTAATTTTTCGTTATGTTTTTCATCATAAACATAAATACTTTGAATATGACCTGAATTACTATTTTCAACTACAGCAATTTGTTTTGCTACAATTGCAAGAGGGAAGGAGACTTCAATAAATTCGGTGTTTCTTAGATCAGAATATTCCGGTGACCAGGCGCAGGTAGTATGCCCGGGATTAGGATATTTACTGGGTTTTCCTATCGCTTGTTTTGCAGAAAATGCCTTTTCGCTTTTTTGGGATGAGTAAGAGACAACAGAATCAGCCCAAACTATTACCTGAGTTTTCGCATCAGCTAAAACAAAAACGAACAGCAGAATCCAAAATCCCTTCATTGCCTGTAATGTAGCAATTTTATTTGAATGTGATTTCTACCCTTTGGTTGCGTTTTCTTCCTTCCGGAGTATCATTTGAGTCAATGGGTTCTTTGGAACCATAACCAAATGTAGAAATTCGATTCCCATCTATTCCTTTACCAATGAGGTATTCACGCACTGCATTGGCTCTGTTTAGACTAAGTTTTTCACAATAGGTTTCAGTACATAATCCATTAGTATGTCCACCAATTTCTATTTTACTGCCCGGATTTGCTTTTAAAAAATCATATAATCTGTTCATTTCCTCAAACGACTCAAATTTTATTACCGATTTATTGGCATCAAAATACACATTATCTAAAATGATTTTTTCACCTTTTCTCAATGGTGTAATTCTGAAATCGACACGTTTTACTTTTTGAGTCCTGAAATCTTCAATATTAATCGTAGTTTCCAAAGGCAAATAACCCTCCCGAATTACAGTTACCTTATAATTTACGCTATCGGTTACCTTTAATCTATAATTATTGTTGAGGGTGGATAATACAACCACATCTGTTTCATAATCCGTTAAAATGAAGGTTAAATCGGCATTGATAGGAATATCTGTGGTTGCGTCATATACGGTTCCAAACAACAAAATTTCATTGCTGAGTGAGACTGTAAGTTCTTCTTTACCGGGAACAAATATTTCTTCCTCAAAAAGGATCAATTCTTCATCTGTAATAGTAACATTATCTATCACCATATCCGCTAACAAAGAATCTTTTGCTTCCACAACTTCTTTTAAGGGAATTCTTAAGATATCTGCATTAAGCATGTCGCTTCCGGTAGAAGAAAAATAGGCATAATCGGCTGTATCGGGAAAGGAAAAATAGGCTTCAAACCCTTTTGTATTTACAAAAGAACCTAAATTTTCCGGTTTGGACCAATTTTTCCAAGTTTCGTCCAAACGAACAGAAACGTATACATCCTGGTCGCCATAACCAGGCAAACCATTGGAGGAGAAATACATAGTTCTCCCATCCGGGGCTAAAAACGGCGCCATTTCATTGGAGGCAGTATTAATATGCTGACCAATGTTTACCGGATCTGTCCATTCAATTTGATTATCGCTAAAACTTACATAAATATCTTTCAAACCCAAACCATCAGCACGTTCCAACGACAACAACATTACGTCTCTATCGGGGTTCATAAAGTATTCGGCAAAGAAGTTATGGGTGATGATGCCCGGAGTAATAAGATTTTTAGGGAAAACCCAGGAGCCATAACTATTTTTCCAAGTTTGCGCAATACCCATTCTGGATTCCCCTGTAAATTCATAGGTATTGGCCAAGGTGAGCATGGTGCCGTTTTCCGATAATCCTACTACATAATTATTCGCTTCGTTATTGAGAGGCCCATCAATATTGACAGCAGTTGACCAATTTGTGCCATCGTAAACGCTTACCCAAATATCGTCGTTCATAATAGAACCCTTATTTTCAACGTGATTTTTTCGGGTAAAATACATCGTTTTTCCGTCAGGTGTGACTAATGGCGCAATTTCACTTCCGTAAGAATTTATCACTTCTCCCAGATTTTGTGATTTGCCTTTAAACACTATTTTATCGGTTGTTGTAATAGAACCTGTAGGTATGGTGCTGGCAGCTTCTGCTATGCCAATAGCATCAATTTGATTGTAACCATCTATACTTTCGGTGTCCAAAACCAACTTGAGGTCATTCGTGGTAAAGTTAGTGGTAGCTATATTTAGAGAGAAAACGCGTCCTAGTACCCATTTACGGTCCGAGTCGTTTCTTTCATATACCAAATGTGCAATATTGTATTGATCGTATAAATAAATTGCCTTTATGGAACCGGCATTAAAACTTTCGTTTATAACGATTTGTGATACACGAATGCGTTTTTCAAAGCCCACTCTGATATATTCTTCAAAATAATTTTCCGACATAGATGGTGACCATGCACAGCCACAGTCACCAAAACTAGGCAATCGTGACGGTGGCCCCAGAACCTGTTTAGCGCTGTAAGATGTGAGATCCAGCTGGGTTGAGTAGGAAATCACCTTACTAGCCCAGGTAATCTCAGCTGTGGCCGACTGTATAAAAACAGCCATCAGCAGTGCCGGTATGAGTAGTATGCGGTTCATATTGGTATTGAAAATGTAGGTGACGTAAAGTTAAATTGATGAATTGATGAAAAAAAATACAATATTGCCCATTTTGTAACATACTTACCGGCATTATTTAATTTACTATACAGATATTTGATGCTCCGATGATCAAAAAAGAAAAAGTTGCCTTTATTCAGAACAAATTAAACGAATTGTTTCCGCATCCTGATGTTCCATTGGTGCATAAAGACGTGTTCACATTGTTAGTTTCTGTTGTTCTTTCAGCACAGTGCACAGATGAAAGGGTAAATCAAATCACGCCATTACTCTTTAAAACGGCCGATAATCCCTATAAGATGGCAAAAATGGATGTGGAGGAGATCAAAGAAATCATTAAGCCGTGTGGATTATCACCGGCAAAATCAAAAGCTTTGCAAAAATTGTCTGAAATTATTGTAAAAAAACACAGTGGAAAAGTTCCCGACACTTTTGAAGAACTGGAAGAACTTCCTGGGGTTGGACACAAAACTGCTAGTGTTGTAATGTCGCAGGCCTTCGGTGTTCCTGCCTTTCCTGTTGACACCCATATTCATCGATTGGCCCATCGTTGGGGTTTAAGCAATGGCAAATCGGTAACTCAAACGGAAAAAGATCTCAAACGATTATTTCGGGAACAGACGTGGAATTTATTGCATTTGCAAATTATTTATTTTGGTCGAAAATATTGCCCTGCAAGGGGGCATGATGTTTTGAAATGTCCAATTTGCAGTGTGATAAAACCAACGAAATAAAAAAAAATGTGTTTTTTTCCAAAGGAAACAATGTATTAGATGTTCAGCAACTTACCAGATTCATTACCACTGTAATTGCGCGGGCAAATATTTTAGCAATTACTCCGTGCTAAGAAAACAGAATGTTGACAGTGGACGTGCCGCTTGTTTTATACGAAAGAAAGGAATTCAGGTTCGTAGCATCAGCACAGTTAATGTTTTTCATATATAGCTCTGAAAATTTAAGGGCTTCGATGG
>CAZXBG010000014.1:0-1287 GCA_964638865.1 uncultured Chitinophagales bacterium
CTCGATGCATTGGATCTTTTTATTTCCATCCGGACGAAGGAGTAGAGAGGAGAGTGTAATGCGTGTTGCCCTCTCACTGCAAATGAACTTAACATTTCCATCCCCACGGTAGTGCAAAAAAAGAAATTCAATCAATAATACCAGCAGTATGCAATCTCATTACTCATAACTCATTACTCATCATTTTATTGTCACGAACCTGTTAATCCCACAACCTCAGAAACTATTTAATTAATAATTCGTAATTTGGACTAAATATTCAGCATGCGGCAAATCAAAATTACCCACTCTATTACTTCTCGGGAAAACGATTCTCTCGAAAAATATTTGACGGAGATCGGAAAAATTGAGCTGATCACTCCGGAGGAAGAAGCTGTGCTTGCGAAAAAAATTCGCGAGGGTGATGAAGCTGCATTGGATAAACTCACTATGGCAAATTTGCGTTTTGTTGTTTCTGTTGCAAAACAATATCAGGGTCACGGACTCACTTTAAGTGATTTGATAAATGAAGGAAATGTAGGATTAATTAAATCGGCGAAAAAATTTGATGAAACAAAAGGATTTAAATTTATTTCTTATGCAGTGTGGTGGATTCGTCAATCTATTATGTTAGCAATTGTGGAACATTCCCGTTTAATTCGTTTGCCTTTAAATAAAGCCGGCAATGTTTCTAAAATGAACAGAATGTCGAATCAGTTTGAACAAATAAATGAAAGGGAACCCACCGCAGAAGAAATTGCAGAAGTATTACATTTAAAAGATGGCGATGTAAAAGAAATTATATTAAGCAATATAAAACATGTTTCCATGGATGCTCCTTTAAACGGAGAATTTGAAGACGGAAGCATGGCTGATATTCTGGCAGATAAAAATGAAGACACTCCGGATAAATCATTAATAAATGAATCGCTTAAAAATGAAATTGCAACTGCCTTAAAAATATTGGCTCCACGTGAAGCGGAAGTGATCGCCGCTTATTTCGGAATTAACGGATATGCTGCAATGAGTATTGATGAAATTGCACATAAATTTGATCTCTCCCGGGAGCGAGTGCGGCAAATTAAAGAAAGGGCAATACGCAGACTTCGCAAGGCAACTACAAGTGATTTTTTAAAGCCCTACTTAGGTTAATTAAGGAGGCTTCCCGCAGAGTAAGGTTTTTGATTCACGCAGAATGTGGTTTTTTATTCACGCAGAGCTGCAGAGTGCGCAGAGGAATAATTTGTTTATTATTTTACTACGTAAAATAATATTAAACAATGAATTATATTTTACTACGTAAAATAA
>CAZXBG010000014.1:1387-37058 GCA_964638865.1 uncultured Chitinophagales bacterium
TTTTACTACGTAAAATAATATTAAACAATGAATTATATTTTACTACGTAAAATAATATTAAACAATGAATTATATTTTACTACGTAAAATAACGATGACTATATTTATAATTATATTTTACGAAGTAAAATAATAATACTCTGCGCACTCTGCAGCTCTGCGGGAAACAAAACCACACTCTGCTGGAAACAAAACCACACTCTGCGGGAAACAAATCACAACTTAAATGCTTTTTTAATAGCATCAATATAATCCAGTTTCTCCCATGGAAATAATTCCACTTTCATTTTTATTGTTTTTCCGCTGCCGTCTCGGAAGGTTTTTTCCACGATTTTTGTTTCGCGTCCCATGTGTCCGTATGCAGCAGTTTCTGCATAGATAGGAGTGCGCAGTTTAAAACGCTGTTCTATGGAATAAGGACGCAGGTCGAAAATCTTTTGAATTTTTTTCGATATCTCTCCATCACTCATTTTAATCTTTGCAGTATTATAGGTATCAATATATAAACCAACAGGTTCAGCAACGCCAATAGCATAAGCAACCTGAACTAAAACTTCATCGCACAAACCTGCTGCCACCATATTTTTTGCAATATGACGCACTGCATAAGCTGCTGAGCGATCCACTTTTGAAGGATCTTTTCCACTGAATGCTCCGCCACCGTGAGCACCTTTTCCGCCGTAGGTATCCACAATAATTTTTCTTCCCGTTAATCCGGTGTCGCCATGTGGTCCGCCGATCACGAATTTTCCTGTCGGATTTACATGTAAAGTAAAATTTCCATCAAATAATTTCTGATTGCGTTTCGGCAACAATTTTTTTACACGTGGAATTAATATCTCTTCCACATCTTTTTTTATTACAGCAAGCATTTTTTTCTCCTCGGCAAAATCATCATGTTGTGTGGAAATAACGATGGTATCGATGCGCATTGGATTTTTATTATCGTCGTATTCCATGGTAACCTGACTTTTTGAATCGGGACGTAAATACAACATCTGTTTACCCGCCTTTCTGATTGCAGCGAGTTCACGCAACAATAAATTTGCAATATCCAATGGAAGCGGCATATAATTATCCGTTTCTTTAGTAGCATATCCAAACATCATTCCCTGATCTCCTGCTCCCTGGTCTGCTTTTTTCTTTCTAATCACCCCTTGGTGAATATCCGGACTTTGTTCGTGAATGGCAGATAATACCCCACAAGATTTAGCTTCGAACATATATTCACTCCTGGTATAACCTATACGGGCAATCACGTCTCTCGCGATCTGCTGCACATCCAAATAAGTTTTCGACCTCACCTCACCGGCTAAAATCACCTGACCCGTAGTTACCAATGTTTCACATGCAACTTTACTTTCGGGGTCAAATGCTAAAAAGTGATCTATTAATGCATCCGATATCTGATCCGCAACCTTATCCGGATGCCCTTCGCTTACGCTCTCTGAGGTGAATAAATATGACATGTATGATTAAAATTTAGGTCGCAAAGATAATAAACCGCAAGGCAAATGACAACGAATAAGCTAAAATAGGATGTGTATAAAGCCTCTTATCATCAAGACCGTTGCTTAATCCTAATGAAGCATCTTTTCATATTATTACAGCTTATTTAATATTTCTTTTCCGTGTGCGCGATTTATTAAAAATATTCTGCCCTTTATCGACTCCTTTTCTCAATAATTTTTGCTCTTCCTCCGGCAGTTGAATAATATTAAAACATTCCGTTGAACAACATCCTCCAAATTGAACCGCACATTCTGCGCATTGAATAAATAATAAATGGCAACCGGAATTAACACAATTGGTATGTGTATCAGCTGGTTTTCCGCATTGGTGACAAGTGGAAATAATTTCGTTGCCTATTTTTTCTCCAAGTCTGTCGTCAAAAACAAAATTTTTTCCAAGAAATTTGTTTTCGAGTTGTGCTTCTTTTATGTTGTTAACATAATTAATAATTCCACCTTCAAGATGATACACATTTTTAAATCCGTTGTGCAGCATATAGGCACTTGCTTTTTCGCAACGAATTCCTCCGGTGCAATACATTATAATATTTGCGTCTTTATTTTCTTTTAATAAATCGGCTGCCATTGGCAGTTGTTCCCGAAAAGTATCACTTGGAATTTCGAGTGCATTTTCAAAATGGCCAACTTCATATTCGTAGTGATTGCGCATATCAACTATAATGGTATCAGGGTTCTGCGACATAGTATTAAATTGTTTTGCATCTACATACTTCCCTTTTTTATCCATATTGAAATTTTCATCCTCAATTCCATCCGCCACAATTTTATAACGCACTTTTATTTTCAATACCCAAAATGATTTGCCGTCATCGTCAACTGCAATATTTAACCGCAATTGTTTTACACCTGTTAATAAATCAATGTATTGTTCTGATTTTACAACCGAATTAATAAAAAATTTAAATGCTTCCATATTAAAATCAGGAACACTTATTTGTGCATTAATTCCTTCTGTAGCAATATATATTCTTCCAAACACATTTAAAATAGAAAGCTGTGCAAACAACATATCTCGAAATTGTTGCGGATCATCTATCGGAAAATATTCGTAAAAGGAAAGTGTAATTCTTTTTTCGTTGGATTCCAGCATTTGCTGTTTCAACTCAATATGCGCAACTCTGTTGTATAATAAAGCCATAAAAGAAATTTTGTTTCCCGTTGCAGGCGGGGTGAAATCTCCATAAACGCCGCAAAGGTAAGATGTTCCATACTCAATCAATAATTTTTGAAAGAGAATAATATTCTTTGCACATTGACTTGATTTTATCAAACAGAATAGGTAATATTAACTTTTATTAACCAAAAATATTCAAAATGAAAAAAGGATTTTTACTCCCAATATTACTGATAAGCTCCACAGTGATGTTCTCACAAACCATTATCGGTACCACATCTTACGATGTACAAACCAATAACGGAGCCAAACACAGGATATCTGTGTATGATGATGGACGTATCTCAGCCGCCTGGACAGGTTCTAGTGACTATGCAGTTGGAACAACATACCCTGACCGCGGTATGTTCTTTAATCATTACAACGGTGCAACCTGGGGTGCTTTTCCCGCTGCACGTGTGGAAACCACAAAAACCGGTTTTGGGGAAGTGATAACGGTAATGGACCATGAAGTGATGATTGCGCATGATGGGGCTGTTGTTTCACAGCAACTTTATGCAAATGCAAGTATAGGTGGAACTACTTGGACCGAAATTGGAGGTTCTGATGATGTAATAGGTTTCTGGCCTGCAGCAGTTTGTCCTGAAGGAACAAATGATATCTACGTTGTAAATGCAAATGCGAACCCACCTACAGAATTGCGTTTTTCACGTTCTGATGATGGTGGTATTACATGGACAGTATTAAATACAACCGTTCCTTTTTTAACCGCCGCAGATGGAATTCCTGGTTTATCTACCGGACTCGTTGCTGCTGCTGAAACTTATCAGATTGCTGTTTATGGAACCAATGTTTACATTTTATACGGAGTACCTAACTCAGATCTTGTATTAATTCATTCTGCTTCAAACGGAGCAGTTGGAACATGGACAAATACTGTTATTCATGATTTTCCAATCAGCACATATGATGGTTTGGCTCAAACAGATGTAGATGGTGATTTTGTTACAGATATAATTGAAACTACAGATGGAAACCACAATATGTTTATTGACGCTTCAGGTAATGTGCATGTTTATACCGGATATGTAAAAATTTTCAACGATGGTATTGGCTCATTTTGGTCATATCAGTATGAAGATGCAATGGGAATATGGCAATGGCAGACAGGTATGGATGAAGCTGTAAAAATTGATCTTACCTTAGATTGGGATAATGCTGATGGTTTAAATGATCCTTTAGCAGGTATTGGTGTTTTCAGATCTCATTACCGTTATTCGGGTATTGTTTCAATGCCGGGTGGTGCTATTGATCCCATTACAGGAAGATATTATCTTATCTATGCAATGCTTATGGAGTATACTGACCTTTTTGGTGATCCACTAAATGTATCTGCGCAATCGTTCAGAGATATTTTCGGAGTTTATAGTGATGACAATGGTGCAACATGGTCAACACCGGTTAACCTGACAAATACAGCGGAATCAGGAAAGGAAAATGTTTACACTTCTGTTTACCCTGAATTTACAGGTGGCAAATTCCATATGGTATGGCAAGAGGATGTTTATCCAGGAACTACAATTACAGATTTTGACCCAATCGGGGTAAATAATATAATGTATAATGGTTACACGGACGAAGATTTTGGTGTAACTCCAATGGGTTGTAATGCAGTTACAGGACCAGGCGGATTATACGCTGATGGAATCACATCAACTAATGCTGTTATGCATTGGGATGCAGTTGATATGGCTGAACAATATATAGTTGCATTCTGGTTGGCCGATGATTTGGCAACTGTTGGAAAAAGACGACCAAATACAAATATGTACGCTATTCCGGAAGGAAAATTAGTGCCTGAAACTACTTATGGTTTCCGTGTTAAAACTGTTTGTTATGCTGATGGAGAAATTTCTCCGTATTCAGAAATTGCTTATTTCACTACACTTCCATTAAGAGAAGGGGAAAGCAGACAATCTATTGATCTTTTCCCAAATCCAACCGATGGTAATTTTAATTTGGAATTAAATGGATTTGAGGATTCAGAAACAAGTACAATTATTTTAAATTCAACCGGTCAGGTAATTTATGAAAGTAATGGTACTCCACGCGAATTTAATTACCAACTGCCAATCGATCTTAGTGATGCTCCGGCAGGAATTTATTATGTAATGGTTTCTTTTAATGGAAGCGTAATTACAAAAACAGTTATGATCAACTGATTTTAATTCAAACCTAAAAACCTCCGGTCGATACTTTGGCCGGAGGTTTTCATTTTTAAAAACTTGCTGAATTGTTTTTTTTGTTTATTATTTCTTAATATTACTATCGGATTTATTTTCTTAACGCGTTCGTCGTTTGACGGGCAATAAAAACACATCAGAATGAGAAAACTTTCACTCCTTTTTTCTATCGTTTTTTTGAGTGCCTTATTAGCTGCACAAACAATAATTGGGACTACAACCTACGATGCCCAATCAAACAATGCTTCCAAGAACCGCATCAAGGTTTATGATGATGGCACAATTTCGGCCATCTGGACAGGATCTACTGATTTTGCCGGCGCCTTTCCGGATCGCGGAATGTTTTATCAGCATTACGATGGAGTTGCCTGGGCAGCAACACCAACTGCGCGTATTGAAACTGTGCGCACAGGTTTTGGGGAGTTATTAAAAGTAGAAGACCATGAAGTTGTTGTGGCACATGATGCAGCAGCAAATAGAATGCAACTTTTTGCTAATGATGCAATAGGTTCTAATGTTTGGACAGAACTTGATGGGTCTGATGATATTAGAGGAATCTGGCCTGTTACATGCTCGCCGGAGGGAACTGATGATATTTATGTGGTAAATGCAGATACCCAAATTATTGCAAATCTCAATTTTTCAAGATCTGATGATGGCGGTTTAACTTGGGCAATATTAAATTATACCTTGCCATTTTTAACAGCAGCTGATGGCATGCCCGCTATTACAAACGGAGCCGATTCTTATCAGATATCAGCGTATGGTTCGGATGTTTATGTTTTATTCGGGATGATAAATTCCGATCTGCTTTTATTACACTCTGACGATTATGGAAATGATGGTTCATGGGAAAAAATAACGGTTATAGATTTTCCTTATGATAACTATACAGGAACTGTGCAAACGGATGTTGATTTGGATGGAATTACGGATACCGTTGCAACAAATGATGGTTACCACGATATGATTATGGAGGACGATGGAACCTTGCATATTTTTTCGGGATATTACAGAATTTATAGCGATGCATTTGCAGGATATTGGACTGTTAATTGGAGAACTTCCGGAATCTGGCATTGGACAACCGGAATGGCAGGTGCCGAAGTAATTGATACCGAATTAGATTGGAATAATGATGATTGTTTATCTGATCCTTATGCAGGAATTGGATTGAGCGTCCTTAATTATCGCAGTGCAGGAATTTCAAGTTCTCCGGGTGGAACGTGGGATGCAATTACCGGCAGATTGTATTTAATTTTTGCGATGAAAATTGAATACACAGATATTTTTGACGACCCGCTGAATTTTTCAGCTCAATCATTCCGCGATCTTTTCGGAATGTATTCAGATGATGATGGAATTTCCTGGTCGCCTCCTGTTAACCTAACGGAGACTGCTGAAGATGGGGAAGAAAATTATTATGTATACGTGAATGACCGGGTAAACGGTGGAAAAATTCAGGCAATTTGGCAACAAGATCTTGAACCTGGAATTTTTATAGAAGGAGATCCTATTGTTGAAAATAATATTCGGTATGCGGCTTGGGATGCAGAAAGTTTTGTGCCTACAATGCCTAATGCAAACTTCAGTTATGTTGCTGATGAAGGGGAAGTTACGTTTACTAATTTATCTACCAATTCCTATGGCTGTTATTTATGGGATTTTGGTGATGCAACAACAGGAACAGAAGAAAATCCAATTCACAATTATGCAACAGCAGGAACCTATAATGTTTGTTTAACAGCTAATAATCCTTATGGTTCTGATACATATTGTTCTTCAGTAACGGTTATTTTGCCTCCGAATGCTGCATTTTCTTATACAGGTGATCCTGTTGTAACATTTACAGATCTAACATTAAATTCTCCAACATCATGGAGCTGGAATTTTGGTGATGGCGGAACAAGTAATTTGCAAAATCCTGTACATACCTATTTAACAGAATCAACTTTTACAGTTTGTTTAACTGCAACTAATGCTTTGGGTTTTGAAGTGTATTGTTTACCTGTTGTAATTGACAGTACCGAATTTTTACTACCTGCTGCTGATTTTACTGTTTCCTTTAGCGGATTAATTGCAACATTTACAGATATATCCACAAATACCCCTACAGAGTGGTTATGGGACTTTGGTGATGGCGGGACTGTTACCGTGCAAAATCCTACACATGCATATCCTGTGGATGGAGATTATAATGTTTGTCTGACTGCATCAAATGCTTATGGAGAAAATGCAAATTGTAAAGTGATTTCTACAACAGGAATTAATACAATTCAGCATGTTTTATTAAATGTATATCCAAACCCGGCAAATGAATTTGTAATTATTGAATTAATGGATTTTAATCCTCAAACAATTGAAATGTACGATCTGCTCGGGCAAAAAATAAACATCGCCTATAAATATAATTCCAATAATATTGTTGAAATAAATACTTCAGAATTAATTACAGGTAATTATATCGTGAAGATTAAAAATGATAAAGGAGAAATAATTGTTAGGTTGATGAAGGAATAGGTAAAAATGTGTGATTAACATCTCTGCAAAAATGAGTAGAAGATTTTAATTGTTGCCACGAATTCATGTATTAGTAGAAATATTAACTTGTGAATTCGTGGTTTTTTTATTTTTCTCTTCCACACATTTCCTTCATTATATTGCTCCATTCACAAAACGTGTTCCCACAGAGTTTCCGAAGAAACTCCGTGACCTCGGAGGATAAACGTTCAAAATGTAGTTATAGGGACACAATTCTTAATTCTCAACTCTCAATTATCGCCTTTCCTCTTCTCACCAATTCAACAATTCCTCCATCACCACTCCAACTTTTTCCGCACTTGGCAACATGGCTTTTTCCAATCCGGAATTTAATGGAACTGCAGGAAGATTTTTTGCTCCTAACATTTTTACCGGAGCATCGAGATATTTAAATAATTCGGAAGAAATTCTTCCCGCAATAGCTTGCGCAAAAGAATTCATGATGGGTTCTTCTGTTAATACAAAACATTTATTGTGTCGTTTTACCGAAATTTCTATTGCTTCCCAATCGTAAGGTGATAAAGTTCTGAGATCTAATATTTCCACCTGACCGGGATATTTTTTACTCGCATTTAATGCCCAATGAACTCCCATACCATAAGTTACCACAACAATACTTTCTCCATTATTTATTTTTTCTTCGGATGCATGTTGAAATATCCGCGCTTTTCCTAAAGGGATAATATAATCATCACCTGGTTGTATCGATTTTGCAGCTCCAGTTCCAGGAACTTTGCTCCAATACAAGCCTTTATGCTCAAACATCACAACAGGATTCGGATCATAAAAGGCGCCCTTTAATAATCCTTTCATATCAGCAGCATTACTCGGATAAACAACTTTAATTCCTTTTATTGCCGTTATAGATGATTCAATGGAACCCGAATGGTAAGGACCTCCGGAACCATAGGCTCCAATTGGAATTCGAATTACCGTTTGCACATTCCATTTTCCATTGGTGAGGTAAAATGATTTCGATAATTCAGATACCAATTGATTCACCCCTGTCCATATATAATCTGCAAATTGAATTTCCACCACTGGTTTTGCGCCCGCAGCGCTCATTCCCAAAGTAGACCCTACTAAATATGCTTCCTGAATTGCAGTATTAAATACTCTGTGATCACCATGTTTAACAGCTAAGGTTGCCGCTTCACGAAATACTCCTCCCAATCTTTTACCAACATCCTGACCATATAATAAAGCTTCAGGATGTTTGGTTAAAATTTCATCCATAGCAAATAACGCGGCATCAACCATTATAACTTGCTCAGAGCCAACAGGTTCGCGTGTGCCTTGCTCTTTCAAAATAGGTGATTCTGCAAACTCAAAAAGCTCCACTGTGAGCGGATCAGGGTCGGGAGCGGCAACTACCGTCGAAAAGGCATCTCTGGTCATCTCATCAACTGCTGACTCCAAATGGAGCAATTCGTCGCTGCTAAATCCCGCCGCCTGGAGTAAATTTCTCAATTTTGGCAATGGATCGCGACTGTGATGTTCCATTAGGTCTTCTTTCGTGCGATACATTTCCATGCGAACCCCACTGGTATGGTGCCCAAGCAAAGGAACTTTAGCATGAATCAGTATGGGTTTTCTGTTAACCCGAACATATCCGATCGCTTCTTTTACACAGTTCCAACATTCGGTAAAATCACTTCCATCCACCCTAACCCTTCTCAAACCTTTAAATCCGGCTGCATATTCATAGGCATCCATGGTTCTGGCTTCTTCTTTAGAAACGGATATTCCCCAATCGTTGTCCTGCACTAAATAAATGATAGGCAATCCTTTCAAAACAGCAAATTGCAATGCTTCTGCAACTTCGCCTTCCGTCATTGCTCCATCTCCAATAGAACAAACCACCAATGGATTTTCCTTAGCAGTATCCAATAAATTTTGTTGCTCAAGGTATTGAATTCCCTGTGCTATACCGGTTGTAGGAATTGCCTGCATTCCGGTTGCAGAAGAGGAATGTATCATTTGGGGATAATCGCTCCCTTTATAGCTCGGGTGACAATAATAATTGCGACCACCGCTAAAGGGATCGTCGCGTTTTGCCATTAACTGAAGTAGTATTTCCTCGGGTTTCCAGCCCATTGCCATTAACATGGAGTCGTCTCTGTAATACAAACTGGCCCAGTCGCATTTTTTTAACTGCAATCCCATAGCGATCTGTATCGCCTCATGTCCTCTTGAATTGGCATGCACAAAAATGCAGGTTTGCCTGTTTTCATTGAAGATCTCACTCATCACCTTACTCGTAAACATAATACGGTAAGCATCCAAGAGTATTTTTTTATCAACCAGTTCGAGTGTCTCCTTTTGATTCATTTAGCGCTTTAAAAATTTGCTGCAAAGCTATAAAGGAATTGAGTGCCCTTTTAGCGGTTTTTTGCCTTATTTGATATTTATTTCAAATTTTTTCTCCTTTTCCAGAAATCCTTCAAGTTTATCGCCGACACTCACCTTGCCAACACCTGCCGGAGTGCCTGTAAAAAGCAGATCGCCTTGCTGTAAAGTAAAGTATTTGGAGATATAGGATATCATTTGGTTTATATTATTGATCATCTGCCCGGAGGAGCCTGCTTGAACCATTTCCTGATTTTTAAGCATATGGAACGCAATATCGTTGACGTTTTCCAGATTTTGAATCGTGGTAAAATCTCCAATAACAGCAGAATTATCAAATCCTTTTGCAATTTCCCAGGGTAAACCTTTTTTCTTTTGTTCTGATTGTAAATCGCGGGCAGTAAAATCTATCCCAACAGTTACGGCATCAATGTATTTTGAAACAAATTCTTCTACTATATGTTTTCCATTTTTGCATATCCTAAATACCAATTCACATTCATAATGTATATCGTTCGAAAAATCAGGGATATAAAAATCTTTACCTTTTAACAGGGCGGTGGGAGGTTTCATAAACACCACAGGAGCATCGGGAATTTCATTGTTCAGTTCCTTTGCGTGTTCAGAATAATTGCGACCTATACAGAATATTTTCATAACAGGTGGCAAAGTTACAAAACAGGATATAGATTCATTTTTATTTGGTAACGGAAGGATTTTTTAATTTCCCGTATCTTTGGATCATTATAATCAGGTTGGTATGAGAAAAATATTGGGAGTATATATCGTTTGTTTTGTTTTTGTCGGAAATTGTTTTGGACAACGCCAGGTTTCTCCGGGTAAAAATCTCGGCAATAATAAAGTTGGATCATTTGAGCATGTGGAAGGTGTTTTTATTGCTGTGAATGGAATAACCATGTATTACGAAGAATATGGTGAAGGACCTGCTTTATTAATGTTGCACGAAAATGGAGGTTCTGTGGAATCGTTTAACAGTCAGATCAATTATTTTTCAAAAAAATACCGGGTAATCGTTGCTGATGGGAGAGGGCAGGGGCAAACAAATAATACTGCCGATAGTCTAACTTATGAATTACTTACGGAGGATTATAATGCACTGCTCGAAAAATTAGATATTGATAGTGTTTATGTAATTGGTGTGGATGATGGGGCAATTGTTGGATTAATGCTTGCAATGTATTTCCCTGAAAGAATTAAAATGCTGGCAATATATGGAGCGCGATTGAATACTGATTCTACAACTGTAATAAATGCTTCTACTGACCTTGTGAATGTGTATAAACAAATGTATACAGATTCGGTAAAAGCCGGTAAGGTTGATTATAAAGACCCTTTGTTATTAACGAATTTAGTTTTGCATCATCCGGAGATAGATGAGGATCTATTGATAAATATTACAGCACCTGTTTTAGTTATGGGGGGTGACAGAGATATTATTCAGCTGGAACATACCGTATTTTTATATAAACAATTGCAGCACGCTCAATTGTCAATATTTCCCGGCGCTACCCATTATTTTATGAGTGAAACTCCGATGTTATTTAACAATGCAGTTTCGAAGTTTTTTTCAAAACCGTTTTATGATCCTGAGGTAGAGGATACTATAAAATTTAAATAAACAGGAAATTAATTGTCGTGATGTTAGTTGAATTTATTCATTGCCCTGTCAACGCCTTCCATCACAATAGATAAAATCGCTTCAGCACATTTTTTTGTGGTTTCTGAAACTATTTGTTTTTCTTCGGATGTCCATTTTCCTAAAACAAAATCAACCTGTTTTCCCTTTCCGAAATCATTTCCAACACCAAAACGCAATCTGGTGTATTGATTTGTTTGTAACAATTCGTTAATGCTTTTTAATCCATTATGTCCACCGTCGTTGCCATCTTTTCGGATACGCAATTTCCCTAAGGGAAGATTTATATCATCAGTAACAATAAGAAGATTTTCGAGTGGGATATTTTCCTTTTCCATCCAATATTTAACAGCTTTGCCACTTAAATTCATATAAGTAGTGGGTTTTATCAATAGGAATATCTTCCCTTTAAATTTAAATTCTGAAATATCCGCATATCTTTTGGAAGTAAATACAACTTTTTTTTCTTCTGCCAGATATTCCAATACATCAAAACCGATATTATGTCTTGTATTTTGATAATCAATACCGAAATTGCCTAAACCTGCAATTAAATATTTCATCTCAATGGTTTGTAAATCTTTTTTTGTGGATTTGCGGGGAAATAAAAAACGAAGCAACTTCATATTAATAAAAATTAGAAATTGCTTCGTTAATAAAGTGATGAATTTAATCTTTCTTCTCATCTTTTACAGCATCAGGAGCAGCAGCAACAGCGGCAACAGGAGCAGCAGTTTTAGCGGCAGCATCAGCAGCAGCAGCGGCATCAGCAATTGCTTTAAGCGCGCGAGGAGAGATAACAGTAACTAAAGGAATGCTTTTGGCACCCAATACTTCAATATTTTTGATCTTGATATCACCCATTCTGATGGTATTGCTAACATCAAGATCTGTAACATCAATGGTAACTTTGTCAACAAGATCTTTAGGTAAACCTTTGATCGTAATTTTTCTGATTCGCTGAATAAGTTTACCACCGCTTTTTACACCCACAGACTGACCTGTTAATTTAATAGGCACAACAGATGTGATCTTTTTCTTTGGATTTAATTTCAAAAAATCGATGTGCAGAATTTCATCCGTAACCTTGTGAAATTGTATTTCACGCATTAATGTTTCGGTAGAATTGCCATCGATATTAAGAATCACTTTATAAACGTTTGGTGAGTACACCAAAGTTTTAAGTGCTGTTTTGGCTACTTCGAAATTTATATTTTCGCCATCACCATAGAGAATACATGGAACCATTTCTCCCGAACGTGCATCTTTGGATGCTCTCCGGCCAACCTGGTCTCTCAGTTTCCCTTTTAATTCAAATGTTTGCATTTTAATTAAATTTAATTTTAATTGTTTACTGAATTTATTTAATGAAAATCTTAAATTAATTATTGATAAATAATGAACTGATACTTCTGTGTTCATGTGTATTTCTGATCGCTCTTGCAAATAATTTTGCAGAAGAAACCACCCGTATTTTTTCACTTTCGCGTTTTAATGGAATTGTATCGGTAACAACAATTTCTTCCAAGGAAGAATTTTCAATTGTTTCGTATGCTTTTCCACTTAAAACCGGATGCGTACAAAAAGCTCTGACTGTTTTAGCACCTTTTTGTTTCATCAAATTTGCTGCGTTCGCCAGGGTATTTCCTGTATCTACGATGTCATCTATCATGATCACATCTTTACCGCTAACATCTCCAATCACCGTCATTTCTGCAATCTCGTTTGCCTTTTTTCTGTATTTATCGCAAATCACCAGCTCCGTATTAAAATGAACAGCATAACGGCGATTTCTTTTAGTACTTCCAACATCAGGAGATGCAAATATCACATTCGAGGTATCTAAATTTTCTTCTATATAAGGAACATAAATAGCAGTTGAACTCAAATGATCCACCGGAATATCAAAAAATCCCTGGATCTGATCAGCGTGAAGATCCATGGTAACTATCCTGTTTGCTCCAGCGGCTGACAATAATTCTGCAACAAGTTTTGCTCCAATGGAAACGCGTGGTTTGTCTTTCCTGTCCTGACGCGCAAGTCCAAAGTAAGGAATAACAGCCGTGATATAGGAAGCGGAAGCCCTTTTTGCCGCATCTATCATCAACAAAAGCTCCATAAGGTTATCGGAAGGAAAAAAGGTGCTTTGAATAAAGAACACATAACTTCCCCTCACACTTTCCAGAATATTTGGCTGAAATTCCCCGTCGCTAAAGCGGTCGATAGCAATTTTTCCTAATGGTTGCCCATAATAATCTGCAACTTTTTCAGCCAGATAGCGGCTGGTAGTTCCTGAAAATAATTTTACATCGTTGGTAACCATTGCGATACAGAGATTTGAGGCGGCAAAGATAGCAAAATAGACCCTATTTTGGAAGTATTAAATTAATTCTCACCCGAAATCACTTTGTGCAGGTTTTTAAAATAAGGGAATGCAAGCTGCATGCGGCTTCCATACCAGCTGAACATTTCTCCATCCACTAATAAAACCCTCGTTTTTGGAAATGATTTTTGCAGTTCTAACATATGAACTTGTTTAAATGGGTAGGGTTCTGAAGAAAGGAAAAGAAATTCAGGATCTTTTTCTTCCATTTGTGCCAAATTCACCTCTGGATACCGGTAATTTGAGCCAAAACAATTCTTAAATCCCGCTTCCCCAAGCATGGAGTTTATAAAAGTATCGCCACCAATGGTTAAATAGGGTTCTTTCCAAATGAGGTAAATCGCAGTTCGGGGACTACAACCGGGTAATTCAGAGCGTTTTGATATTATTGTTTTAATCAATATTTCCGCTTTAAGATCAGTTTCCGTTATATTTCCGAGCAATTGAATCATTTCTAATGCGGTATCCAATGTTTTGACATCAGTTACAAAAACTGGAAATTCTTTTGCTAATTCTTCAATTTGTGTTAATTCGTTTTCTTCTTTATTTGCGATGATGAAATCAGGTTTCAATTTTTTGATCTTTTCCAGATTCAGATTTTTTGTACCGCCAATAATGTTTTTTGATTTTTTAAGATTTTTTGGATGGACACAAAATTTAGTAATGCCTATGATGGAATTTTCCAATCCGAGGTCAAACAATAATTCTGTTTGGGATGGAACTAAAGAAATTATTTTTTTGGGAGGAGATAAAATTTCTATTGAACGCGAAATTTGATCGATAAAATTCATGCGTATATTTTTTTAAAATTTGCGTTCGTATTTACCATCTCGAATTTTAAATTTCCTTTGAAAAAGAGTGTGTTGAACTTATGCTGATAAGCATTCTATTTTTAAAGTTTAAATAAATCATCTCGTCAGCGCACTCATCACATCATGTTTAGTAATGATATACGTTTTATCCACTTTAAAATCTCTCACCAATAAAGCATGAATATCATTATTCAACATATTTCCCAGGGCATCAATTGGCGTAGAAATATCTATAAATGGAAATGCCTGTTTCATTACAGAGTCAACTTTTTCACTTTTAATTTCCGGATTTTTTAATACTTCCTGATATAATAATGATTCGTTGATGGAACCTACAATTCTTCCGCCATCTGTTACGGGTAATTGGGAGAAATCATTTTGCATCATGATCTGCAATGCTTGTGCTACGGTTGTATTAGAATCTACAGAGGTAAGATCTCCTTTTTGATTAGAGGAAATGAGATCTTTTGCGGTTAAGCCTGATTTGTCGATATAACCCATTTTCATCATCCAGTCAGGATTAAACATTTTACCTAAATAACGTGTGCCATGATCAACAAATATTACCACAACCACATCATCTTTTGTGAATTTATCTTTCAATTGAATTAATCCTTGTAATGCGGAGCCGGAAGAATTTCCCACCCAAATTCCCTCCTCTTTTACAATTCTGGCAGTCATAATTGCTGCATCCTTATCCGTAACTTTTTCAAACAGATCAATAAGATCCATATTTACATTTTCCGGAAGAAAATCTTCCCCAATACCTTCGGTTACATAGGGATAAATTTCATTTTTATCGAATATACCCGTCTCCTTAAATTTTTTAAATATGGAGCCATAAGTATCGATACCATATATTTTAATATCAGGATTTTTTTCCTTCAGATATTTACCGGTACCGCTAATAGTTCCTCCTGTTCCAACACCTGCAACAAAATGGGTTATTCTGCCATCACTTTGTTCCCAAATTTCAGGTCCTGTTGTTTCGTAATGTGCTATAGTGTTGCTAGGATTATCGTATTGATTCGGTTTCCAGGAATTTGGCACCTCTTTAATTAATCTGGAGGAAACGGAGTAATAACTTCTAGGATCTTCCGGATCAACATCCGTTGGACAAACAATCACTTCTGCGCCAAATGCTTTTAATGCATTTACTTTTTCGATACTCTGTTTATCGGTTGTTGTGAAAATACACTTGTATCCTTTTATAATGGCTCCAATTGCAAGTCCCATTCCTGTATTCCCTGAGGTGCCTTCAATAATGGTTCCACCGGGTAACAATCTGCCGTCTTTTTCTGCATCTTCTATCATTTTAATAGCCATCCGGTCTTTTATGGAATTGCCGGGGTTAAAGGTTTCTACCTTGGCAAGAACTGTTGCAGGAATATCTTTTACAATATTGTTGAGTTTTATGAGTGGCGTATTGCCTATCGCTTCTAAAATGTTGTTTTTCCACATGGGGGCAAAGGTAAGTTGATTTTTTTACCTGCGGCTAAGATTGCTAAAGCGTTAATAAAATGTGCATTATCAGTCAAAACAATCACTATTAATTTGATGGATTTAGAAAAAAAATTCTTAACTTTTCGCTGAAAAACAATTATTCACTCAAAACCCACAACCCTAAATCATGCGTAAATTTTTCAAATGGGTAGGCATAGCTATACTATGTTTTGCCCTTATTATTGTTGTCGCATCCTTCATCATGGTCAATAAGTATAAAAAGATGGCCAAAGTTGAATATGAGGCCAATCCAACACCCATTACCGCATTAACTGATTCTGCATCTATGGTTCGAGGTGCATCACTTGCGGCAACTTTATGTTCAGGATGCCATGGTGGTGACCTGGCAGGTAAAGAATTTTTTAATGTACCAGAATTAGGTGTAGTTCCGGCGCCAAATATTACACGGGGTGGCAGAACTAAAGATTATTCTGATGTAGATTATGTAAAAGCCATTAAATATGGTGTAAAACCAGACGGGCATGGACTTTTTATAATGCCCGTAGAAGATTTTAATTATATGAGCGATGCCGATCTGGGATCGCTGATCGGATACCTTAAATCAATTCCGGCAAGTGACAAAACCTGGCCCGACCCTGAATTTACAACTATGGCACAGGTTATAGCCGGGGCCGGTTTATTTGGAACTTTATATAATGCTGAATTGATAGATATCACCAATAATAAATCGATAACGGCTCCTGACCCGGGAACTGATGTTGCCTATGGAGAATATACCTTGCACATTCACGGTTGCTGGACCTGTCATGGTGAAAAATTAAATGGAAACATATCGCCGGATCCGGCCTCTCCTCCGGGCACGAATATTACACCAGGGGGTAATTTCGGAAAGTGGAGTCTCGATCAATTTGCAGAGGTGATGCATACCGGTGTAACTCCGGAAAATAAAAAATTGGATCCGGAATTTATGCCCTGGCCTTCACTGGGATTAATGACGGATGTGGAAATGGAGGCTGTTTATAATTATTTGAAGAGTCTCCCTGCTACAGGAGATGCTGAGGTTTTAGCTAAATGGAAAGAAAAAAATAAATGATAAAATAAAAAGCTCGATAATTATTGGGCGTTTTTTTTTAATTATCTGTTATGATATTAAGGATTCAATTTTGCATAAATTACACCTGCAATACAACCTTGTAAAACTCCGTAAAGTATCCAGGTTGCAACAACACTAATAGAAATTGATAATCCACTGAAGGTGATCCACATTGCGGGTAAAATAGCGATAAGGCCATAAACTAATCCAACTTCCAGACCTCGCTTTATCACATTTCCTTTGAACATATTTTTGAAACGCAACCAAAAATATTTTAGGGCAAGTGCTACAATAAAGGGATGTATAAAATACAACCAGGTTCTCTTTTCACTGGAAGAAAAAACAGGATCAAAGTATTGTTCCGCAATTTTCGGAAAGAATTGGATCGAAATATATAATGCTGCAAAACTAAATGCAAGCAGAACGACAACTGCGGTGAAGTAGGCTGTTAATACTCGTTTCATAATTTTTTGATTTAGTAGTATACTAGTTAATATTATTTTGTAAAGAAAGCGGCAATTTTTACTTTATTGGATTTTCTAGCCCCTAATCTTTGGAATTACCTCTTCACCACATTTAATTAATGACACAAAGTTAGTGCGTGTCCTTTTTTAAAAGATGACTTATATCACTTTGAGGGAGTATTAAAATCATTTATAGTCTGCGGTGATAGAAATTACTTTGCATAAGTTAAGAACAGAAATTAAATCAGGATATATGAAAATCTTCAGGCCATTGATATTGATATCACTTTTGTTTTCATCCACAATCATATTGGGGCAAAATGAATATACATTGGCTGGTGACCATAAAATTACGATAGCAGGAACTTCCAATGTTCATGATTGGGAAGAAGTAGCAGAAACTGCCACTGGCGATGGAGTTGTTCAATGGAATCCAGACGCAACATTCAATATTCAAAAGCTCAATTTAAAAGTTTCGGTAAAATCTTTAAAAAGTGATAAAGGTTCTATTATGGATAATAAAACCTATGATGCATTAAAGGGTGATGATCATCCTTATATTACTTTTAAAATGAGTTCTATTAAATCCATAGTAAAATCAGGAACAGGATATACTGTTAAGGTAAATGGAGATTTAACCATTGCAGGTGTTACAAAAAATGTAGATATCAATGGTACAGTTTACGTTAAAGAAAATGGTAAATTGTATATTGAAACTTCAAAGGCGCTAAAAATGACAGATTTCGGAATTGACCCTCCAACTGCAATGATGGGTGCTATGACAGTAGGAAATGATATCACCATTAAATTCAAATTAAATTTTTTAATGAAATAATTATCAATAAAAATTCAATAAACCTATATTAAATCAAAACAATATGAAAAAGTCAATTAATCAAAAAATAATGATCCTGGTTGCATTATTATGTTCCACCATCATGATGAGTGCTCAAAACAATCAAAACAGCAAGATCAACTACGACAGGCCTTATGATAAAGCCGGTCTCAACATGTTTGAAACCACAAAAGAGGACCTTGTTCCTTTTACCGGATTTCAACTAAAAGTTAGTGGTGGATTTACCCAGCAGTATCAAGCATTAACGCATTCGAATACCGCAGATGTTATTTTAAAGGATAATAACCTTACATCCACAGTGGGTGACTCCGTAAACATCAACAAATTATATCCTATCACAAACGGATTTAATCTTGCAACTGCAAACCTAATTCTTACTGCTCAATTAGCAGATGGTATCAGTGTTAAATTGGAAAATTATATGTCTTCTCGTCACCACAACGAATTTTGGGTAAAAGGAGGATATATCCAGGTTGACAAATTACCATTTTTCGGAAATCCTGACTGGTATGCAAAGAATTTTACTGTTAAAATAGGACAGATGGAAAATAATTACGGTGATGCGCACTTTTACAGAACTGACAATGCTAATGGTATTTACAATCCATTTGTTGGTGAAAATATTATGGATGCATTTGCAACCGAAGTTTCAGGTGAATTTTATTTCAAACCGGAAAATGGTATTATAGCAATGTTGGGATTATCATCCGGATTATTAAATTCCAATATTAAAGTATTTACCGACCCTAATGATATTACAGATACATTAAGCAGAAAACCATCTATTTATGGTAAACTTGGTTACGACAAACAATTAAATGAAGACCTGAGAGTTAGACTTACAGGTTCCTTGTATACAAATGCCGGAACATCAAGTAACACTTTATACAGTGGTGACCGCGCAGGCTCCCGTTATTATTTAGCAGGTGAACAGGAATATGTTGTTTCAGGAACCGGTATTGCTGCCGCAACTGCAACTGCACAAGCTTTTTCCGGAAGAATAAACCCGGGATTTTCAAGTGAGGTAATGGCAATAATGATAAACCCATTTGTTAAGTTCCATGGTTTGGAAGTATTCGGAACTTATGAAATAGCAAGTGGAAACGGACGTTTAGGTTCATTTACCAAAACTGATACAATTGATCGCGATTTTAATCAATTAGCGGCGCAGGTTATTTATCGTTTTCTTGCTGACGAACAAGTGTATGTTGGATTCCGTTACAATACGGTAACCGGTCGTTTATTCGGTTATTCTGATACTGATGGTGATATTAATGTTAATCGCATACAAATTGCAGCAGGTTGGTTTCCTACAGAAAACCTGCTTGTTAAAATAGAATATGTGGATCAGAAATATGATAATTTCAAAACAACTGATTCCAGAAATGGACTTGAATTTAAAGGTGTGATGTTTGAAGCATCTGTTGGATTCTAAGTTTGACTTTCATAGGTTGAAAAACGCAACGCATTTTTTATGCGTTGCGTTTGTTTTTTTAGGTAGATTAAAGATTAATTCACAATAAATGAAACTTTATATTGAGATTCATTTCCTATTATTCGCAACAGGTATATTCCGCTGGCAAATTCTTTTAGGTCGATATTGATAGTGCCGGTATTTTCAGTAACCTTACTGTAAATTTGTTTGCCGCTGATATCAGTTATAATGCAGCTTGCTCCTTCCATATTATCCGGTAATATAACATGAATTATTTCAGACGCAGGATTTGGATAAACACTTATTGCTTTAATATTTTCATCATCAATTGCCGTTGCGCAAGGCGTCAGATATTCAGTGCCCGGTGTTCCATCAGGACAGCTTTCGGTCCAATTGGTTGCTATATTTAAATTAAGCGCGGTATTAAGTATTTGCAATGTTGTTCCGCCACCATTTGGTGATAAGGGATATGGTGAAACATCATCGTACCCAACACTTTGATAAATAGTATTTGTTGCGTCGAAAATTTGTATTACATCACCCGATGAACTAAATCCAAAATTTAATGGTCCAACTTTATTGGTTATATCAGGAAATTGCGCAATAAATTTTGCGGCATCTTCATAAAATACTAAGTATCCTTCGCTGGGCACAAAAGTTCCGGCTGGAATTGTGTAACTATTTTCATTCATATCCTGAATTTCCCATCCGCTGATATCAAAATCTACCGCCGAGTAATTATATACTTCAAACCAATCACCGGCATCAGCACCCATAGAAGAATTGTAATTTATTTCTTCCACCATAGGATTTTCGTAGCACAATGCATAGGGATAACCAGGTGAACCACCCATACAACCTGCAAACCAGGAATCCGGAAATGCAGGATTTGCAACGTCAGCGGTAATTTCCATTGTTCTTCCATAACCATCAGCAGTTATTGGCCATGGTTGATTGTCATGAAATATAAATGTTTTAATTGTATTGTTTTGATGATCTTTTAAAGTGATAGAATCTCCATCATTTTCCAATGAAAATAGAAAGTTTCCTATCACGTTTGTAACATCCGGGTGTAATAATTCAAATTCCTCTAAGTTTTCGGCAAGCACCAGATATTCGTTTCCGCCGATAATTGTATTAGTAGGTATTTTAAAATTAGCATAGAAATTATTGTTGGAAAAAATATATTCACTTAAATTGATAGAGGTAGGGGAACTGTTGTATAATTCCACCCAATCGCCGCTGTTAAGTGAAGTTGCGCTGTTATAATTAATTTCGCTGATAATAACAGGATTTGCCATTGCACTACCATTAAAATTTGCTGTGAATGTGGTATTGTCGGAAATATTATTTGTAAAAGATAAAGCAGTTTCATCATCAATAAAAATATTGTCGCTCCAGTTGGTAAATGTAAAACCGGGATTAGCTATTGCAGAAATTGTTACCGGACAACCATCAAAATACACGCCGGTCCAGGGAAGTTCCTGCGGAATAATGGTTGATATTTTTATATAACCTGCACCGGAAGGATTAACTGCTATTGTTATGTCAACCTGATCGTTCATATCGAAATAGGATTCAATTTCATTGCGTTGATAATAACTTCTGTTATCATAAAATCCTTTTAAAATATCTACACCACTGTTCCAGGTAGCAACGGTTCCGGTTCCCCATCTGGCGTGTTGCGCCTCAATTTCTGCTTCAATTTCTGCTGCATTTTCATCAATCAACCCTAAAATAATATCAGGCGTATAATAGTAATTCATAATGTCTGCATAACGATTAATAAAATGATTTCTGAAATCCGTATTATCCATCATGTAATCAAACAAATTGATCTCTTCACTTAAATAAGGGAAATTGAGCAGTGCCTGTAAACTATTTACTGTTTCCCCTTCTGATCCTGCACCTGCATCCCATAAAATAAATCGCCATTTAATTTCAGGCTCATATGATTTGAAAAAACGAATATTATAAGCCATCTCATCATTATTTACATAAACCTGAGTTGCCATATAATCTATCCAGTTTTCCATGTCAATTTTTTCCAGAGCTTGCGCATAGGTTGTAGGATCTGTCATGTCGTTACTTTCCATCCAATCTACTAAATTCCAATAGGAAGTGTCAGAACCTGCCTCTGCAATATCCCATACATCTTCGCCTGCGCCGCTTCTAATCAGATCAACTTTATCCGGATTGCATCCGAAATTATTTCTCAAAAAATATTTATCTAATTCTTCGCGGCCTGAATAATGTCCCCAATACTCTCCATTTATAAATGCAGCTGAGTTTTGATAAGCTGCAGCGCCCGCATCTGTTTGTAATGCAATTCTATTTACAATCAGATCTTTCATACGCGCTGCGGAACTTCCCCAGTCTAAATTTGATCTCAATCTAAATCCCTGTAAGGAATCTAATCCCGGTTTATCATGTTGAAAAATATTATATTGAATTTCACCGTCAGAATTAAAATCCTCGT
Source organism: uncultured Chitinophagales bacterium (assembly GCA_964638865.1). Lineage (GTDB taxonomy): Bacteria > Bacteroidota > Bacteroidia > Chitinophagales > BACL12 > UBA7236. The sequence goes on from CAZXBG010000014.1 coordinate 23,810, forward strand.
CACAAGTAAATTGCAAACTGCGTTGTGAATAAACAGCTATAGAGGAATTTCCTGCAACTTCAAATTTAATATCTTCATTTATCTGTCGAGTTTTATCCGCAGAAAAATATTCCACTGTACCCTTTACCTGAATATTATCAGGTTCCCAACCATCTGCATTGTCGTAAGCACCAATATAACAAGGGGAAATATTAAAAAAATCACAAGGTCTGCCGGTTAAACTAACAACCGGTAATAATGTTTCTTCATTTATAAAATAACTTGCTGTGGCTGCACGACTTGGTAATTTACCGGTCTCTTTTTGAATTGCTTTAATTATTGTGTTGGAGGTAACATTAACAGGTGCAGTATAAAGTGCATCCGCAAAATCGGGCCAGTCACCATTTGTTGTATAATATACTTCTGAACCTGAAATTTCAACATCTGTTGAGCCGGCATAAAATCCTGCATCAGTAATTATTACAGGGGTTGTTGCATAACCGGTATAACAAGTGCCGCTATTTGTTGCATCAGCAGATCTTGTATCTGCGAAACACCAAGTGCCTCCATCAGGAATTCTCGCCATTGCATCACCTTCCATTATAAATGGTATAATAATAGAATCGAGTAAATTTCCACTTGCATCAAATAAATATAATGTTTCGTTTGCGCTGAGTTTGAAATTTGTATGCATGTAGTTTACTACTCCGCCACATCCGAAACAATCGCGGTTTTTTTCAGAGGCGTAAATAATTTCTCTGCCACCAGAACTAATATCGATAGCAGGAAGTATCCATTTATTCCATATGGAAATATTATCTGTAACTGCATACCCTCCAACATTAATTGCGGAGGGCCCGTCGTTGTAAATTTCAAACCAATCGGAAAAGTCACCATCTTCATCGTCAAATGGTCCGATATTGTTGGGAGCAACTTCATTAATCAGAAGTTGTGCATTTGTTAACAGAGGTGTAATTGCGATAAAGAGGAGGAGAATTTTTTTCATATGTATATATTATAATTAAATTTTAAAAGCCCGGTTTATTGTTTAATTAAGGTTGCATAGTATTTTTGATCCCCGGCAACAATTTGGATAAGATATAAACCGGAAGGTAATTGATCAATATTTATTTCATAGTCAGATTGCGCTACAAATTTTTGTGAGATCATTTCTTTTCCTGTTAAATCAAATAAAACCATCTCCATTTCTTTTCCGGATATTTCAATTGGAGTAGACACAATTACAGTATTAGTTGCCGGGTTTGGATATACGAATATCGTTTTTGTAATCAGCTGTTCATAGATTGAAACAACACAAGGTGTGATGAAAATACTTCCGGGAGTCCCTTCTGGGCAAGATTCAATCCAATTGCCTGCATCATTTAAATTCTCTGTTACCTCTGCTATCTGTAAAACATTTCCACCGCCATCAGCTGAAAGTGGGTAGGGTACCTGATTATCATAATGAACACTTTGAAAAATAATTCCATCCTCCTTAAATATTCTGATCACATCATTTTCGTTGCTTAAACCAAAATTTGTTGGACCAACTTTATTTGTGACAGATGGGAATTGCGAAACAAATTTTATTTCATCCTGATAAATTACGATATATTCATTTGTTTCAATAAATGTTCCGGCAGGAATAATAAATTGATTATCGTTTTTATCTTTTATTACCCATCCACTGATATCTATTGGAGATAGACCGGAGCTGTATAATTCAATCCAATCGCCGGCATCTTCCGATTCTAAAGAATGATAATTAATTTCTGTAACGATAGGATTTTCCATACACGCAGTGTAAGCAAAACCCGGTGATCCACCCATACATCCGTTGAACCATGAACCGGGTAATACAGGATCATCAGCTGCAGAAGTTCGCTCCATGGTTCGCCCATAACTATCTGCTGTAACAGGCCAGGGTTTTGCATCGCCAAATTTAATTGCGTTGATAACATTGCCGGAAAAATCTTTTAAACAAATGGAATCACCGCTGTTTTTAAGATCAAAAATAAAATCGCCAACAAAATTTGTTACGCCATAATTTTCAGCTGCAAACAACGCATTATTTTCCGCTACTACCAGATATCCGTTTGCAGGTATAATAGTATTGTCGGGGAAATGATAAGTATTATAAAATAATCTGGAGGTAAATGTATAGTGTGTAATATTAACAGGATCACCTGAAATATTATGCAATTCGATCCAATCGCCGCTGTTGGTTGTGCTATCGCTGTTATAATTTATTTCAGAGATGATGATAGGATTTGCAATTGCAGTACCTGTAAAATTTGCAGTGAATGAAGTGTTATCGGTAAAATTATTCGTAAAGGTTTCAATCATTTCATCCGCAATAAAAATATTATCCTCCCAATTAATAAAAGTAAATCCGGGGTTTGCAATTGCTGTAAGTGTAACAGGAACTCCGTCAAAATAAACACCTGTGAATGGCAGTTCCTGCGGAATAATAGTTGAAATTTTAATAAAACCTGCACCCGGGGGATTTACATTTATAGTAACATCAATCTGATCGTTTAGCCCAAAATATGTTTCTATATGATTTCTTTGATTAGGTATCCTGTTTGCATAGAAGTTTTTCAGGTTTGTAACATTACTGTTCCATGTTGCCAATGAACCGGTATACCATCTCGCATTTTGCGCCGTTATTTCCGATTCCAATTCATCTTGGTTTGCATCGATAAGTGCACCACTTATGTCTGCAGTAAAATAATAATTTATCAGATCAGCAAATCGATTGATAAAATAATTTTCAAAATCGTCATTTTCCAGCATTGCATTAAACATATCGCAATACACCGAATTGTGCGGGTTTGATAAACTACCTTGTAGGGTATTGCAATTAGCACAACTTTGACCATAGGCAAGATCCCACAAAATATATTTCCACTTCATTTCCGGTTCATAAGATTTGAAAATGCGTATATTATTTTCCAAAAGATCGAGCCATTCTTCATTTTCAATAAATATTTGTAACGCATAATAATCCACCCAATTAAGCATATCAATTTTATTTAATGCTGCTTCGTAATAGGTTGGATCGGTCATATCATTCAACGTAATAAAATCAACAAGATTAAAAAATGCAGTATCTGTACCTGATTCCACTTCATACCATGTGTCGGCTCCATAACCGGTGCGTATAAGATCAATTTGATAAGCATCGCATCCAAAATTATCACTGATAAAATATTGATCCAATTCTTCCCTTGCACAATAATGTCCCCAATATTCACCATTAATAAATGTTGCAACATTTTGATATCCTGCAGCAACATTGTGTGTTGGCAAACCTATTCTGTTGCCTATTACATCTTTCATTCTTGCGCCATAAGCATCCTGATCCTGCTGCCGAATTCTAAATCCTTTTATAGTTTCCAAAACGGGTTTATCATCATAAAATAAATTGTATTCAATATCACCTGTATTATAAAATTCTTCATCGCAGGTAAATTCTATACTGCGTTGTTCGTTGTATGCTATCGAAGAATTTCCACACACTTCAAAACGAACATCCGAAGTGAATTTATGTGTTTTGTCTGCTTCAAAATACTCGACTGTAACAGGTATTTGGGGATTATCCGGTTCCCATCCTATAGCATCATCATAGGCCGCGATACAACCTGCACCCTCATCAAAAAGATCACAAGGATCGCCGCTAATACTTACCACCGGTAATAAAGTAGGTTCGTCAATTAGAAAACTTCCGGTAACAACAGCACTCGGCAATTTTCCTGCTTCAAAACTTCTCGCTTTTATAACAGTGGTTTGTTCAATATTAACAGGTGAAACATAATCATCAGATAATTCAGTGGGTGCACTTCCATCAATTGTATAATAAATTCCGGTTCCGGAAATAGCAACATCTACACCATCGGTATAAAACCCAACTGCTGTTGTAATTACCGGAGCATTTGCATAACCTAAAAAACAAGTGCCGGAATTTGATTCATTTGGAGATGGATCTTCAACTATGCACCAACTTCCGCCATCAGATATTCTTGCACTCGAATGCCCCGCTTGTAAATATTGAATTAAAATACTATCCAATAATATCCCTGCATTATTGTATAACAGTATAGTTTCACCATTTGTTATTTTAAAATTGGTATGTAGATTTTCACTGGTGCCGCCCATTGCAAACCAGGCAGGGGTATCATAATAAAAAACATCTGCTGTTGATATACCAAAATTTAAAAAAGATCTGCCTGTTATATCAGAACTTGCTGCAGATTGATTATGCACTTCAATGGCTAATACATTTTCCCCATCAATTAATAAAGTTGCTATAAAAACAGGATCTAATTCAAACATTTCCGGAGTTCCACCAGTATACATTACGGCTTCATGAGAGCTGCTTGCAAACGAATTATAGGTCGGAGTGCCAGAAATATTCATGCGGGCAATTTCCACTCCGTTAATATATGCAACAAAACCATCATCATAATCCATACTCAAAACGGTTGCAATCAATTTTGTTTTGTCAATTACATCAAACGTTTTTCTGTAATATACTGAACGTGCGCTGGTTGGAATAGTAGTATTGTCATCACCATCACCAAAACCAAATCCGCCCATACCGGTGGTCCACCCTCCAGGAAAGGCCATATTATTCCAATCGGGATCAGGAGCCGAGGCGCCAATAAAATATTCCCAGGTATCGTCGTCAAAAATTGCAGTCTCCCAATGGTCTATTAAAGCAATAGCACAGGTTAGGCAATTGCGGTTTTTACCCGATGCAAACAAGATCAAATGTTCATTTGGATCCAGATCCTCATCAGGTAACTGCCACTTGTTCCAAAAATCCGGTTTATCCGAAATTGAATAGGCACCCAAGTTCACAGCTGTCGGTCCTGCGTTGTAGAGCTCTATCCAATCGGGATATTCGCCGTCTTCATCCATGATAAGATTCATGTTGGTTGGTGCTATCTCGTTTAGAACGATCTGGGAATTGGCGGAAAAAATAGAGAGCACAAGTGTAAAGAGGAGCAATTTTTTCATGGTGCTAATTTAATATATTTTAAAGAGATTGTAAACCTAGGGTTAAGTTGGAAGGGTAATCATATTATAAAAAATTAATTATGTATGCCTGAATTTGAGATTAAATTGCAAATTATCACTTTAATTCTCTCTTTAAAAAAATGGTATATTTGTTTAAATTAAAGATTATGAGGTTATTTAAAATTCGGTTTTACTACCACATTATAATTCTTTTTTTATTTGTTGTGTTAACAAAAAACAGTTTTACACAAAATTGGGTAAGTACTTATGCAGGTTCCACTTTAGGTTTAGTAGACGGAGACACAACGGTTGCAAAATTCGGAGGTCCTTTTGGATTATGTATTGATGATGCCGACAATTTATATATTGCAGATGCTGATAATAACTGCATCAGAAAAATTACATCAGCCGGAATTGTGAGCACTTATGCAGGAACAGGTGTTGCGGGTTATGCCGATGGAGTTGCTACTTCCGCACAATTTAAAGCACCTTCCGATTTGTGCATCGATAATGCGGGAAATGTTTACGTATCTGATTTTGAAAATCAACGTATAAGAAAAATTGATATAACAGGAAATGTTACCACAATTGCAGGAAATGGAAATATCGGATTTGTTGATGGAAATAATGCAGATGCTGAATTCGACTATCCAAGAGGAATTGTAATGGATAGTGAAGGGAATTTATTTATTAGCGATAGTTGGAATCATCGCATCAGGAAAATTAATTTAGCGGATAGTATTGTAAGTACTTTTGCCGGAGGTGGAATTAATACGGGTGTTTCCAGTATAGGTGATCTTGTTGATGACAGTGATACTTCTGCGAGATTTTATACGCCAAGTGGATTGGCAATTGATGGGGAGGATAATATTTATGTGGCGGATGCCTATAATCACAGGATCAGAATGATCACTCCTGAAGCAGTAGTATCAACTGTTGCGGGCAGCGGCCCAATTGGCCCGGGTGTGGGAGGATATTCCAACGGCGATGCTTTATCTTCATTATTAAATACACCAACAGAAGTTTTTATCAGTAATGATGGACGTTTATTTATTGGTGATACTTATAATTACAGGATAAGATTATTGGAGGATGAAAATCTTTATGATGTTGCTGGAAACGGTGATGCAGGATATGAGGATGGTATTGATTCGCTTGCGGAATTTAAATATACCCGTGGTTTAGTATTGGACGCGGCGAGAGACCATTTGTTTGTTTGTGATTATAACAACCGACGAATTCGAAAGGTCACGCTGAATTATTTTACAGAAGTTGAAAATATAATCGCTGAAAAAAATATGGAGATATATCCGAATCCTAATAATGGTGTTTTTCAGATCTGTAATTCACAGAATGTAATTCAGTTGAATATCCAAATTTCAGATGCAACAGGAAGAACGATATTTGAAAAAATATCGAATTTTGAAATGTTTTTGAATATAGATATTTCAGGGTCGAAGCCGGGTATTTATTTTGTAAAGATATTTAACGATGATATTTTTCAAATGCACACAATCGTGTTGTCAAATACAAAAGAGTAATAGCTTTATATGAAATTATTATTTATTTATAATGCTAATTCTGATAAAATAAGTGTGGCGCTGGATTTTGTTCATAAAATTGTAAGTCCCTCAACCTATAATTGTGATCTTTGCGCAATTACCTATGGAAACTTTGGCATTAAAAAGGTGTGGGAGGATTTTATTAAAGGACTTCCGATGGAAACTGAATTTCTTCACAAAGATGAATTTCAAAAAAAATATCCCGGCAACACAACAAGTTTTCCTGCTGTATTTAAATTGGAAGATTCCAAATGGGAACCTTGCATCAGTGCAAAAGAAATGGAAACCATGGACTTAACTGCTTTAATGAAGCGCATAGAAGCAGAAGTACATTTAATAAAATAACGATGCTATTTTTTTGCGTTATCATGAAACTGTAATTCCAGAAACCGTTCTTTTTCAAGGTGGATCAAAATTTCAGAACCTTGTATAAGATGAAACTCCGCTATTGGCAATATCCATTGTTCCGGATAATATTTGGCAGAACTCTCGTGAATTGACCTGTAATCATAAAATTTTTGTTCGGTTTCTTTTGAAATTGTATTTGTAGGTTTAACTGCAAACCATTCGAAAAAATCTGAAATTCTGTATGCTCTTTCATAGGTGATCGAGGCAAAAAATTCGTTGGTGTACGAATGCAGTATTTGTTTTGGATAATATTTCCCATTTTCATGTTCATAGGTAACCAATAAATATCCGTCAATAAATTCGCCGGTATAATTTAAATCAGGGTATAAAAAATTATTGTATTTTGGGTAATCATACTTTTTATTCCTCAATGTTTTGCGTTCTATACTTAAAAAGGCCAATGTGTTTTTATCGATGATATAGGTTCCTGTTTCATCCGCTTCACCATAAAAATCATTAGGGTTAAATTCGGAGATGCCGTGATTTTCAGATGAATAATTTTTAACGGTGTAATAAATTACCCACACAGAGTCGTTACTCAATGGCGACATATAAAATTGCATGTCTTCCACCTTTTCCGGATTTAAGGAACCGGTAAATAAATGATAAACAGGATTTTGATACAACATATCTTTGTAATCATCTCCATAAAATTCGTCAGGCAAATTGTAGGTATCCGATCTTCGTATCGACTGTATTGCAATTGCCTCATCAGCTGCAAGTGTTTTGCGTTTTTTTGAAATCCGGAAAAGAATTGTTGATTGTGCCTCTGTTAAATTTGTATAATTGCCATTGATATTTTGATAATGCCGGTAAAATGCTTTTACTGCAAAGGAAGTATCAAAATAATTTTGCGGAATGTTTTTTACCGCATTTAATACGATCTTTTTGGGGTCGTTATAAGTGATGGTCACTTCATTAAGACATAGAGGAGCACAAATTATTTGTATGGTATCCATCACATTTTTATATAATGTAGCTGTAATAGAATGGCGGCATGTCAAAGTACTTATTTGCAGGTTCAGTTCTTTTGAATGTTCAGGAATTACAAAATGGAAGTAACCGGAAGAATCGCTGGTAGTAAAATCTGCATTGTTATTAAGCACAATAAATGCGTCTGCTAAAGGTGTGTTGGTTTCTTTTTCAATAATAACAGCTTTATAGGTTGATTGTGCATCCAGAGAAAAAACAACAAAAAGAAAAATCAGTGTTCCAAAGTATCTGATTATATTTAATTGTTGTGCATACATAAGTTGTTGTAAAAAGTAAAATCTACCAATACAAATCTAAAACAATTTCCATATTCCCCTAGAGTAAAAATGTCATTTTTTAGTAATTATGGCCACTTCCGTAGTTGCAAAATAATAAAAATAATACCAAGAATGGTGATTAACAATAAACTAATCGGTATCTGGATCAAGGTGCCTTCCAATAAATAAAATGGAAATTCTGTTTTTTTTCGACCATAATCTTCTATATAACCGCATTCAAATATTGTTATATTCGGTTCGAATTTTGGCGGGTAAACCGGTATGTGATAAAACCAAAAAATTTGATCCCAATACACATAATACCCGGCAACTTCTGTGTCCATTATATTTAATATTCGTATTAGTGAATTGTATTTAGCAGTATCATTAAATATAATTTTTAGGCCCTGAACAGAATCGTTTTCCGTTATAATTCTCCTTGTTTCCAAAGCAACAAAATCCAATTTTATTTTATCCTCCATAGCATTTCCGGTTAATTTTATTTCCAGGAAATCAATTTTAGTTTCTGTTGCAGCCTGATCAAAACTATAACCTGTTAGAGTGGTGTTATTCAGTGGCATATTTAATTCCATAACCCGTTCCTGAGGCAATTCTATATATCTTATTGCCAAATACGAAATGAGATACGGAATTAGTATGAGGCTGATCATCCCGGGATAGTATATTAAAAGAGGACGCATAATGTTAATGTAATAGAGATGCAGATATACCCTAATTTGCACACGCCAGTAAAAAACAAATCCCAACATATCAGCTACAATAATTTATTGTTTAAAATTTGTTCGAAATTCAAATCAATTTTTGCCGGTTAAACTTTGCTACTTTTCAATTTTGGTGTGTTGTAACTTTAACTTTTCATCTACGCTCTAAATAGGTTTCAGCTAATTCTTACCTTAACCCGTGCCATCTGATGCAATTTCAATTTAAGCAAAATTCCGGGAGTAAATATTTTAATCTATTCCTTTTTTTGAGGAGGATGCGATTAAACGTGTGTAAATAACTTTAAATAGTTGATAAAAACGTAAATTTGTATCATCAATATTTGAGTTTATGATACAGGAGGATTTACGTTTATCCATTTATAACAGTATAAAAACAGAAACACCTGTTCTGGCTGCCATGTTTCTAAAAAATTGGAAACGATACAAGGTAAGTGCCGAATTATTTCTCAAAATTCCCGGAGTAACCCCACAAGATACCATTCTTGATTACGGATGTGGTGTTCCTTTTGTAGTAAAAATATTGCGTGCCTCCGGATTTAATGTAATCGGTTATGAACCTTATGCAACACCGGAACATTTGCAGGTTGTTAAGTTATTGGGATTGGAAGAATTTTATACGGGGAACCTGGATCAGCATAAAAAATTTGATCATATTCTTATGATCGATGTTATCGAACATTTAGCAGTGATAACACCTGATATGGAATTTATTTATGATCACCTTACCGGTAATGGAACACTTTTTATTTCAACACCAAACGTAATGCGTTTTGATATGTGGAAGAAATTTATTTTCCGCAAAACAGGGCATCCTACTTCTATTCAGAAATTTTTACGCGCATCTGATCATTATAATAATCATCAGCGGGAATTTACCATGAATGAATTGGTGATCACCTGCAAATATTTTAAGTTTGATCAGATCGTGATGCAGAAATACGCGGATACACAGCCTACAAATGCACAATTAAATGCCTATCATCAATTATTAAATGATGGATTATCCTTTAAACCTTCCTTAAAAGAAAAAATTCAGAATGGAATCCTTTTCTTTTTTCCCGCTTCGGTTAAATACAATAACTTATTTGTTGCAGCAAAAAAATAGGGTATTATTTAAACCTTTGTCAGGATGTAGTGTTGTTCAAACAAAATAAATACCCTTCATCCTGAGATCTTGCGCAGTGTACATAGTTATTTTCTCGGAATAATTGTAAACATCTTTCGAATTTTAGATATCCATCTTCAAAAAACCTTTGATGAAATTCCACACATATTTGTTCCGGGAAAATCTTTAAAGCGAATATGTTTTCGATCACCTTAAACTCACTTCCCTCAATATCCAATTTTAAAATATCAATCTTCTTAACAGCATTTTTTTGCATAATTTCCGGCAGATCATGCATCTGAACCTGGTAGGGGCTTTCCTTTTTAAGATGCGCGGCGGGATGCGCGCTGCCTGAAATTCTTTCCGTTTTTATCGGCAAATAAAAGGACACAAATTCATTTTGATCAGACAATCCAATAGGATCAAATTGAATGCCGGGCGGCAACGATATCTTATTGATAAATTGCTGAGAAGCAAGTGTGGGGTCAAATAAATAAATTTGATGGACACCCTTTTTATATAAAGCAAGATCAAAGGAAATATCGGTGCCCACACCAAATGAAAATACAATTGCATTTTCTCTTAATTTGGTAATATCCAAATAGAACCCACACCATGGTAAACCAAACCATTGTATATTCTTATTGAGCGTAAAATTATTTTTCAACAATTTCCACCTATAATAGCTGGTTCTGATAAACTTATAAGGCTTATCAGCACCAATAGTTCTTAAAACGGCTTTTATCATCAAGTGTAAATGTAGAAATTTTAACCACTCCCCACTGCCCACTCCCCACTCCCCACCTCATTCATTAATCAAATTCAAAGCACTTCCCGCCTTAAACCATGCAATTTGCTGAGTATTATAGGTATGGAAAACAGTAATGATTTCTGACGTTCCGTCCTTGTGATTTAATTTTAAATGCAACGGCATTCCAGGTGTAAATGTTGTTAAGCCCAAAATATCTATAACATCATCTTCTAAAATTTTATCGTAATCATTTTTATCGGAAAAAGTTAAACCCAACATTCCCTGTTTTTTCAAATTTGTTTCATGAATACGCGCAAATGATTTTACAAGAATAGCTCTTACACCTAAAAAGCGCGGTTCCATTGCTGCGTGTTCGCGGCTTGAACCTTCCCCGTAATTTTCATCTCCAACAACAATACTTCCAATTCCGGCAGCCTTGTAATCGCGTTGCACTTTCGGTACTGATTCATAAGCACCGGTTAATTGATTTTTAACGGAATCCGTTTTTTCATTAAAATAATTTAATGCACCAATTAACATGTTATTGGAAATATTATCGAGATGTCCTCTGAATTTTAACCAGGGTCCTGCCATACTGATATGGTCAGTTGTACATTTTCCTTTTGCTTTAATTAATAATTTTAATCCTTTAATATCAGTTCCTTCCCATTTTTTAAATGGCTCTAATAATTGCAACCGTTTTGATTGGGGGTCAACTACAACAGTAACTCCGGAACCATCAGCAGCAGGTTCCTGATACCCTGCATCACCTACATCAAATCCATTTGGAGGTAATTCAATTCCTATTGGTTCGTCAAACTTAACCGATACGCCATCTTCATTAATTAAACTGTCCGTTAACGGATTAAAAGTAATGGAACCTGCAATTGCCATAGCCGTTACAATTTCCGGTGATGCAACAAAGGCATGTGTATTCGGATTTCCGTCATTTCTTTTTGCAAAATTTCTGTTGAAAGAAGTAATGATGGTATTTTTTCTGTTTGGATCAATAGTATGTCGCGCCCATTGACCAATACAAGGTCCGCATGCATTTGCTAAAACAACCCCGCCAATTTTTTCAAAATCATTTAATAAGCCATCGCGTTCCACAGTAAAACGAACTAATTCACTACCCGGTGTAATTGTAAATTCTGATTTTGCTTTTAATTTTTTTGCAGATGCTTGTCTTGAAATGGAAGCTGCTCTTGTTAAGTCTTCATAACTGGAATTTGTGCAACTTCCAATTAAACCCACTTCTAAAACTTCCGGCCATTCATTTGTTATTACGGCATCTTTTAATTTAGAAATTGGCCATGCAAGATCGGGCGTAAAAGGACCATTAACATGTGGTTCCAACACACTTAAATTAATTTCAATTACCTGATCAAAATATTTTGTTGGATCTGCATAAACTTCCGCATCACCTGTTAAATGTTCTGCAACTTTATCTGCTAATAATACCACTTCATTTCTTTCTGTTGCATTCAAATATCTGCGCATACTATCATCATAACCGAACAGGGAAGTGGTAGCTCCAATTTCTGCTCCCATATTACAAATAGTCCCTTTTCCGGTACAGGAAATATTCTCCGCGCCTTCTCCGAAATATTCCAATATTGCACCTGTTCCACCTTTCACCGTTAAAATTCCTGCAACTTTTAATATCACATCTTTTGCACTTGTCCAACCACTCATTTTACCGGTCAATTTCACACCTATTAATTTCGGCATTTTTAATTCCCATGCAAATCCCGCCATTACATCCACTGCATCCGCTCCTCCAACACCAATTGCAACCATACCAAGTCCGCCGGCATTAACAGTATGACTATCCGTTCCTACCATCATCGCTCCCGGAAATGCATAATTTTCCAAAACAACCTGATGAATAATCCCTGCACCCGGTTTCCAAAACCCAATGCCATATTTATTACTAACAGAAGCTAAAAAATCATAAACTTCCTTGTTGGTATCCATTGCAGTGATTAAATCTGCATCTGCGCCAATTTTAGCCTGAATTAAATGATCACAATGCACAGTGGAAGGAACAGCAACCTTCTTTTTTCCCGCACTCATAAATTGCAAAAGCGCCATTTGTGCTGTTGCATCCTGCATTGCTACACGGTCAGGACCGAAGTCAACATAATCGGCACCTCTCACATAATTTTTTGTTGCTAAACCCTCAGACAGGTGGGTGTAAAGAATTTTTTCAGTTAGGGTAAGTGGACGATTTAAGATTTTGCGGGCTGCAGCAATTTTTTCAGGATAATTTGCATAAACCTGTTTGATTATTTCAATATCGAAGGCCATAATTCAATTGTATTTAATTTCTCAAAATGTGTTAAGATGTTGCGGATTGACACTGCTTATCGTGTATTTTTGTAAATCTTCTGCAAAGGTAACACAGGAAATACAGAAGTAGTTTATTT
>CAZXBG010000015.1:0-18408 GCA_964638865.1 uncultured Chitinophagales bacterium
TGCCAGTGGAACCCAGGTTTTTGTTGTTATTGTTCGATGGCAGCAGATTCTGGTTGATGGAAGTAGTGGAAAGGTTAGATAGGTTAACATTTGCCTGTCCGTAACTAATAACCCCTGTAATTGTTAAAAAAAGAAGTGAAAAAAGAGATTTTGGATTGATTGAATTTTTCATATTATATATTTTTAAGTTTATGATTACAAAGAAATTGTTAATCATTATTAAATCATGCAGTAATGTTCAAGTGGTTGTTTTGGTTGTGTGAATGGTTATATGGATTATTTAACGGTATACTATTTTCAAGAATCCTGTAGTTTTTAGTTGCTAGAAAAGTACACCATTATTGACCTATAGAAAAAAAATAGTATAAAATACAAAGGGAAAGCAGTTGTATTTGTAAATGCGCATCAACAAATCAGTTATAAAATTGATAAATAGAAATGGTTATTTGTTGAACGGAGGCAAGGGATTGAAATATATATTATCCTTGCTTTTTTCAGGGCATTGAAATACAGCGAGGATAATATATATTGTGAATACGGAAACCGGAAACTGTAAAGTATTATTAAACAATGATGAAAAACCGGAGCCGTTAACAATTATAAATTATTATCGCCTTGGGTTTCCAATTAAATTTTTAATCAGAGATGCAAAACAGCATATAGGATTGGCAGAATGTCTACTTTTTAATCAATAATTCACAAATACTTAAACCACACAAACTTCGGCCTATAAATTCTCGCATCATCAAACAGATCGAAAAAATTAAAGGAATTTTCGTTGTAGGATAATAATAGAGAACCATCTGCCAATACAAATTGAGGATGCACATAGGCATTATAGGTAAACAGATCGCCACCTGTTTCAGGTGTTACATAAACGGTTTGTCGCACTTTCCAGGGGCCTTTGGGAGAGGTAGATTCCCAGCTGTAAATGGTAGGGCCTAAAAATCCTTCCTGGGTTACGAGACGATATTTTCCTGCGTAATAAAAAACGGCATATTGGGCGGAAACATCAACTGGTAATCCGCTTTGTTTTTCTAATCTTCCAACTGTGGATGCGGGTTCTGTGGTTGTCCAGGTTGTGCCATTCCAAAATTCTTTAGTTCCGTAAATATTACCGGCTGGAATTCTGGCTACATGCGCATATTTTGTAAAAGCAGTTTGTTCAGCGCCATACACGTAAATATAGCTTCCGTCCTCCATCAAACTTGCACCCCAAATAATATCTTCATCCTCAAAGGCGGGAGTTCTGCTAATTTCGGTAATATTAGGTAAACTGAATGCTACAAGATCAGTGCGTACATAATGAAAATCGAAAATACCGGCACCGGTTCTTATAAAATATTCCATATAAACATAGAGTGTTTCTCCTATAACCGTCCCATCTCCCGGCCAATACCATTCGTTTGCCGGATCCGGGGTGCTTACTAATGCCTCAGGATCATCAATAGTATTGGTTACTTTAGTTGTGAGACTTGCACCGCTTTGAACCACAAAAGTATTTCGGATCAAACCACTTCCGGGTCTGGAAAAATCTGCATATACTGTATCTAAAAACGAATCTCCAAACATCCAAACCGTTCTGCCGTCAGGCAAAGGTATTGAATAGGCTGCGTCACCACCTGTCCAGCCGTTGCCATAGGTATTGAACATACTATTAAATTTTGGGGCCTTTTTGGCAAATATTCCGGCGGCTGCGTATTGAGCTTCCGGGTCTTCTGTGTTTTCCTCATTGTAAGTAAGTTCTTTACTGCAGGAAATCATGAACAAAAATGCCGTAAAAAGCATTGTAGAGTAGTAGATTAAGTTTTTCATAATTGGTAATATTTAAAATTTCTCCCTTGATTTATACGCTTTATTGCGTCAAATCTTGAACAAATATAAACTAGTGTAAACTAGTAGTAAAGAGGCTCCGGGGTTTTATTTTTACGTATACATTAGTCTACGTGTAAAATAGCTTCAAATTTCAATTTAAAAGTAAAATTTTGTTTCTCTGACCTAATTTTGCATAAATTTTAAAGTATGAAGGCAGTTCGTATCTGGTTGTGGACAGGCGTGGTGATGGTTTTGATACAGGTAATGATCGGTGGCATCACAAGGCTCACAGAATCTGGTCTTTCCATTACGGAATGGGATGTTGTGATGGGGAGTTTGCCACCGGGAAATGATGCAGCATGGGATAAAGAATTTCAGTTATATCAATCCTCTGCTCAATACGTAAAAATAAACAGCGACTTTTCGATAGAACAATTTAAAAAAATATACTGGTGGGAATTTATTCACCGCAACTGGGCAAGGCTGATCAGTTTTGTATTTTTAATTCCATTTATTTATTTTCTTATTAAGAAGAAATTTAATTCCGCCTGGATAAAAAAATTATTGGTTGTTTTTATTTTCGGTGGACTTCAGGGTTTTGTTGGTTGGATAATGGTTGCAAGCGGATTAGAAGGTGATCCTTGGGTTGATCCTTCCAAACTTACTATACATTTAATGCTTGCTTTAATTTTGTTTATGTATTTAATTTGGCTCGCTTTATCGTACAGAGAAACACCGGTTGTATCAGATCATCCGTTGGCAAACAGATCCATAAAATGGATAATTGTATTAATACTCATTCAAATTATACTAGGTGGATTTATGGCAGGTACGGATGCAGGAAGATTATATAATACCTATCCATTAATGAACGGAAAAATACTACCTGAGGGCGCATTTCAAGGCATTTTTTCTGCAGATAAATTAGTTGCTTTGAGCACAGAGATCAATTTTATGCATCGCAGTTTTGCCATCATTGTTGCACTTGCAATTATTGGATTTTGGTTTCAAAACAGAAAATACACCTCTGCCCGAGTGCATAAATTAAACAGCTTATTCCTTTTGGTATTATGCGTACAGTTTTTGTTAGGTGTATTTACTTTGTTGGGAAGTTCAGAAAATATTCCGGTAATTTTGGGTGTTTCGCATCAGGTGGTAGCTTGTTTGTTGTTGGGATTGTCGGTTACAATTCTATTTTACACAAAGGATAGAAAAGGATTTGAGATGCTAAAAAAATAAATATTTGATGAACACAACTATTTAAATTATTATTATGCCATATAAAAAAATATTTTTATTTCTATTTTCTATTGTTTGTTTTGTTTCTCTTTTTTCTCAATCGAAAAGGCGACCGGAGGGCAGTTTATTTATAATTGGTGGAGGCGACCGAACTGAAACATTAATGAAGGCTATGATGCAAACAGCACAATTGATGCCTGATGATTATGTTGCAGTATTACCTATGTCGGGTGAAGAACCGGATACTTCGTATTATTATTTTAAATGGGATATTGAATTATATTGTAAGAATACCATTGCCAATTTAAATTTCACCAAGGAAACAGCAAATGATAAAAAAATGTTGGATTCACTTCTGGGTGCTAAATTAATTTTTATTACCGGGGGAGATCAAAACAGGTTTATGGAAATTGTATTGGGCACACCTATTTATGATGTAATTCATCAGGCTTATCAAAACGGTTCCGTTATTGCAGGCACAAGTGCAGGTGCTGCAGTAATGAGTGAACATATGATAACAGGAAATCAATTATTGGATACCACTTATTATTCCACTTTTTATTCTATAGTGGATAATAATATCGAATTTAAGGTGGGATTGGGATTGGCGGAGAATTTAATTGTTGATCAGCATTTTGTTGCAAGAAGCAGATATAACAGATTATTTTCCGCCATGAGCGAATTTCCCGGTATTTTATGTGTGGGTATTGATGAAGCCACAGCCTTGGTCGTGCACGGCAAAAAAGGAAGTGTTGCGGGAGAAAGCCAGGTGGTATATATGAAAAACAGAGGGAAAATTTCCAGAGACAAAAATAACTATCTGCGTTTTGAAAATGTTAGGATCAAAATATTTGTACCCGGTGATAGTTTTAAGATAAAATAGATCATATATCTTTTTTCCCAAATTTGCGCAAGGTAAGGAGTAGTGGAATAACTATCCAGAATCCTATGGCGATAAAACAGGAGATAATGCCTGTGGATGAACCAAGAAAGTTGTTAAATACCGCTCCGGTATAACCCATAATTGCTGCAACATCTAATTGCATCAACAATATTATTCTGATTAGATCAACAGGATTAAAAAATGCCAGAACAAGAACGAATTTTTCAATTGGATAATCGCTGAATGCAAACATCGTTATTAGAACAAGTGCATCATAAATAAAAACAAAATAAAACCATAATAATAATGCAATCCCGATCCCCTTTGTTTTGTCGCGGGCATATACAGATGCAAGAAAAGCCAGGGATACAAATACAAAGGTGAGCGAAAGCCCTCCAATGATCAATAATAAACCAATAACATTTGGCGCAAATATTAATACGGGTATTCCACATCCAAGAAAAAAGGCAACGGCAAGTGATATACTTACACCAAAATATTGACTGATAAATAATTTTTTTCGTTTAACCGGTTGTGCCAAAAGTAATTCGGTAAATTCGTAGGAATTGTAATAATAAGAACTTGCAAAAATAATGCTAAATAATGGGAGCACTATAAGCACTATGTTCAATAAACTGCTAATCGATTTTATGGGATTATCGTTTAAGGAAAAGAGGCCAAGGCTGATTGCAAATAAAAAAACGGTATAGGCAATAAGTATTTTATTGCGGATGATATCAAGAAATACATATTTAATTATTTTCATGTATTACTTTTATTTCTGTCATTATTTTGGCAATTGCTTTACTTAAATTTGGAGTGTCTGTATCTTTGATCAAAGATTCCATGCTTTTAAAAAACTCTAATTCGCCATCGATAAGGTAAATAACATGGGTTGTTATTTCTTCCAGGTCGGCTAAAATATGAGAGGAAATGATAATAAGTTTGCCCCTTTCTTTTTCCTTTTTTATTTTTTCTTTTAATAATTCAGCAGAAAGTGGGTCTAGTCCTGCTGTTGGTTCATCTAAAATGAGTATATCCGGTTCAAACATAAAAGCAAGTGCTGCATTTACCTTTTGTTTCATGCCACCTGAAAGTGCTCCAAGCGGTTTATTTATGAATGTACCGATCTCAAATTGTTCAAAAAGTTCGTTGTCAATTTTATTTTTTTCATTCCTGATATCCTGAATCATATTAAATAATTGTTGCACCTTCATATTGTCCGGAAAACGAACGATCTGGGGCATGTAACCTATTATTTTGCGATAATTTTCCGAGATTGTGATTTTTTCTCCGTGCACTTCTATTGTGCCTTTGTCTGGAAAAACCAATCCCAGAATACATTTCATAAGGGTTGATTTCCCTGACCCATTGGGACCAATTAATGCAATGGATTGTGTCGGAAATAAATTTACGGATACATTATTTAATGCAGTTAATTTATTATATATTTTAGTGATATTTTGTACTTTAATCATAACTCAACTGCTTTCATAAGTGGTTTGTAATCTTTGATCCTACTTTCATCAATGCCGGGAAGAACTTTCTCAGAACGGTCGAGTAAATAAACTATTAAACTTCTGTACAACAAAATTGAATAGGGCATTTTTTCAATAATAACCGAGTATAAACTAACCGGAGTGTAGGGAACATCACCTATACTGTTTTTATCGAGATCATATCCTTCATACTTATCCCAATAATTTCCATTCAGATCGTTCATACTCAATGTGCCGTTTGTAGCAATATCAAAAGTATTTCCTATAAAATTATTTTGTGTCATATGCACGTCGTAACAATTTGCCTGCATACTGCAAGCTCTGCCGTTCGCTTCCAGAATATTATTTTTTATTAGCAATCTGTTTGAACCTTCCATATATAAAGCTACAGTATTATGCCGAAAAATGTTTTCTTCGATGAGTGCATCCGTTATTTCTTTGAAAAGCACGCCATAAGCAGCTCCGCCCTCACTATAACTAAAAATATTTTTTTTGATTGTTACGTATTTTGAAAACATAACTGCCACCCCTGAGCCATTTTGTGTAAAGGTATTGCCTGTGTATTCATCATTATTAGAAAACATAAAATGAATTCCGTAACGTAAATTCTTTGTGCTTAAATTATTATACACTCCGGCATGTGTTACAAATTCAAAGTAAATTCCATCTCGGTAATGCTCAATAGTATTATTCTTTATTGTTAGACTATCTGACTTCCAAACATGGATGCCATTGCCTGAGCGAAGTTCCTGAACTCCACTGGCTTTAAGTTTGTTGTTTTTAATTACGCAGTTGGAGGCCTGTAAAAGATAAATTCCAAAACAAGTGTTTTCAATTGTATTTCCATCAATAACACAAAAGCTCGAGGACAGTAATTTTATTGCAGCACGATCATCCATGCTGGAATAGCCGGTATTTATTAGTGTTAATCCTGAAATATTAACATGATCAGAATTAATTGTGATTATTTCGGATTTATTTTCGGCATCAATAATAACATCCTTTTCACCAATTAACGACAATGGTTTTTCAATCAGTAGATTTCCTTCTTTATATATTCCTTTGGTTATGTAAATAACATCGTAAGGCTTTGCAGCATTTATGGCTTGTTTTATGGAAAATATTTTTGAATCTTTTTCTACGTAAATGGTATCTGCAGAAGCAACAAAAAAAATGCAGATCGATGAAACTAAAATACTTATTTTACGTATAATGGAAATCATTTCATATTATATTTTAAAGAAACTTATTTGATAATCTCCGACAGGGTTTTCGACTCTCCGGGATATTCTGTCTGTATTCTCACAAAATCTCCACTGTCGGATAGTGCAACAGATTTTCCATTCATAGGAGTATGTAAATTTTCTGCATAATAAAATATCGCTTTATCTGCTTCTATCATTATATCCGGGTGATAAAAATCAGTAACCAGTATTAATTTGATCTCCTCTTTAGGCAATTTATTTTCGGAAAGGAATTGATTAAGGCATTTAAGATCATCGAAAATATAAGTTCTTCCTTTTACTGTAACAATTTCCGACGCGTATTTTTTTTCCATAACGGTCATTTTACAGTTTTCGCAGGTATCAACCCCTTCAACAATCGGTTTGGGTTTTATACTGCAGGCAGAAAATAGCATGAACATTATTATTATAACCGGTATGCCTGAATATTTCATATTTTTTGTTTTTGTTTTTTAATTTTCCACAAGTGTAATATCATAATAATACATGCTAAAGCAACACCTGAAATATACAACCATCCTCCGCCATGCGGATAAGAGTAAGCTCCGAAATTCAGCAATTGTTTATATCCGATTAATGGAGGCTGGTAAGTCATTCCGGGAATTTGTATTGCGGCATGGGGATCCAGATTATGGCCATAAGCATATTCCCACCTGTAAAAATCGGCTAATGCTAAAATAGAAAACAACACCAAAAAGATTGTCCAGCCATAAAATATTTTCCAGTTTCTTAATACTGCTGTTAATAACCCCGAAAGAATAATAAACCCCATTGCAAAGGGTAAAATTTTAAATTCAGGAAAGGTATTCTGGTCGATGATCGCCATTCCGATATAGTGATTTAATCCGTTTATTATTTCCAGATCTCCTGCCAATTTATGCAAATAGATATATAACGTAAGTCCTTCCGGATACTGCGGTGCAGTGAGATAAATTACCCAGAATGGAAATTTATAGGTAGCAAGAAAACACAGCGATGCAATTAGTACTCCGATTCTCGGAGCTATGGACATTTTTTTCATATACCTGATATTTTGAAGTTGGACCGGTGAAGAGTCCGGTCCAACCCATAATTATTACTCAAAGTTATTTAGCTGCAGGAGGTAATAAAACGCCATCCACTACATAAATAATACCATTGGAGGCAGCAATAGTGGCGATAACATTTACTGTTTCATTAATTACGATCTTATCACCCAGCATGCTTATTTTGATATTATCACCGTTAGCCATTCCGATGTTCTGACCATCCTGCATGTATTCCGTTTTATACCCTCCAACAGCAACATGATATTCCAGAATGTTTTTTAATACCTCTTTATTCTCTTCTTTTAAAAGATCATCAAGTGTTCCTGCCGGTAGTTTATCAAAAGCAGCGTTTGTTGGTGCAAATACAGTGAATGGTCCTGCATTGGAAAGATCATCAACATATTCAACGTGTTTTAATGCAGCTACCAAAGTGGTATGATCCGGAGAACTCACGGCAACTTTTACTACATCTTTTTGTGACTCATCGTCGGCAACAGTTTCTTGTCCGCCGCTCTTTATCACATTAGTATCCTCTGATACATCCATAGCGTTTTCGGGATTACCACCACATCCCAAAAAGAATGCAGTTATTGCGGTAATACAGAAAATATAAATTAATTTACGCATAACTTTAAATTTAGTGGTGAATAAAAACCATTTTTTTATTTGCCAGTGGTAGCTTTAACCTCAGCTGTTTTTCCGGTACTGAAAATAATTGGCACACTAGAACCTGCCGGTGACACTCTGATATATCCCTGCATTTCCTGATGCAAAGCAGAACAAAAATCAGTACAATAGAATGGAAATATTCCAACCCTGTCAGGATTCCACTTTAAAGTTTGAGTTTCTCCGGGCATAATTAATAATTCTGCATTATTTGCTCCTTTAATTGCAAATCCATGTGGCACATCCCAATCTTGTTCAAGATTTGTTACATGGAAATAAACTTCATCACCAATTTTAACCCCTTCAATATTATCGGGTACCAAATGCGAACGGATTGCAGTCATATAAATATGCACTTTATTTCCCTCGCGTACTACTTTTGTTTCTTTTTCCTGTTTGGTTGCATATGGATGATTATTTTCTTCCAGTTTATAGATTTTTTTCGAATTTGGCATAATCAGTTCTGCAGGAATTGCTTCTGCATAATGTGGTTCGCCAATTGTTGGAAAATCTAATAATAATTTCATTTTATCACCTTCAATACTGAATAACTGAGCTGATTGATTAAGTTCCGGTCCGGTTGGTAAGTACCGATCCTTCGTTATTTTATTGTAGGCAATTACATATTTTCCCCAAGGTTTAGATGTTGGTCCTCCCGGTATTGATAAATGACCTATAGAATAATAAGTAGGTACGCGGTCTATTATTTCTAAACTTTTTACATTCCATTTTACAATTTCGGAGGAAACAAAAAATGAAGTGTATGCGTTGCCTTCATTATCAAATTCAGTATGTAATGGGCCTAATCCCGGTTTTTTAACTTCACCATGTAAACAAGACTCGTATTTCAATACTTTTATACCATCGTACTCTGCTTCAAAATCGTTGTTTGCAATTGCTTTTTGAATTTTTTCAAAAGAAAATACCGGAATAATTGCAGCGAGTTTCCCACTTCCTACTATATATTGTCCGGTTGGATCAACATCGCAACCATGTGGTGATTTAGGACAAGGAATTAAATACAAAATATCTT
The DNA here is from genome assembly GCA_964638865.1 of uncultured Chitinophagales bacterium. Lineage (GTDB taxonomy): Bacteria > Bacteroidota > Bacteroidia > Chitinophagales > BACL12 > UBA7236. The sequence continues at coordinate 9,408 of CAZXBG010000015.1, forward strand.
TTAATTCTTTTGGGTCTAATACGAGTACATCCGTTCTGATTTCTGAAACTGCAGTTTGGGTATTTTCGTCAAAATAATTGTGAGCATATTTTACTTTTTGTGCTTTGGCTTTTCCTTCTTTTACATATTGTTCAGCTTTTTTCCAGTTTACTGCAAGAATAAAATCCTTATCTTTTTGACTTGCATTAACTTCTAAAAGTGTAAATGCTTTTTCTGAATTATAACAACTAAAAAAGAACCAATCGTGTGACGGACCTTTTCCGCCTCTTGCAAGATCCGTGTTCAACGGTGGAATTTGTATCTGGAAGGAGAGGTCCATCATACCACTTTCTTTATCTACCCCAACAAAACTTAAGTATCCTTTAAAATTGTCTTTATAGCTGGAAATAGAAACATCGGGATTAGCACCATCATAGTCCGGTGGGTAACTAAACCGGGTTCCTGCGATTGTATATTCTGTGTTTTCTGTAATAAATGGTGAAGAGTGATTTCCTGAACTGTTTGGCAATTCTATAATTTCCGCTGTTCTGAATGTTGTCATATCTATGCGTGCAATACGCGGTGTATTATTGCCATTTCCGAATGCCCACCGTCCGTCATGTGTTCCGTTAGTAGTGGAAAGTGCAATGTGATGCAAATCATCCCATGGAACATAGCCATGTGAAGTCATAAGCATTGGTTTTGTTTCCTCGCTATAACCGTATCCTGATTGTGGATCTTGGGAAAAAACCGGGATAACTCGGAATAATCTACCGGACGGAATTCCATAAATGGCCATTTGCCCGCTGAATCCACCGGAAACCACACTATAAAATTCGTCGTAAGACCCGGGAGCAACATATACTTTAGAGGCTGCATCACCGGTTGCAATACTGCCTGTGGTTTTAGGTTTGCAACCATAAGCCCCCAGGGCGATCAGGATTATTAATACAATTAAATTTTTCATAATTTATTATTTAGGATTGTTTTTCAAATATTATTTTACTCCATCATTACTTCTCATGTATTCCAAAACATCGCGTGCATCGCCGATGGACACATTTTGATTCGGCATACGTGTAAGACAGAGCTCCAGCATTTTTTGAGCCTCCGGATCGCGTTCTAACATCACATCAGCATTGGTTGTCATATTCATGATCCATTCAGGTTTGCGTCGGGTAGTAACGCCTTCCCATCCCGGTCCGACAAACCGTTCAGCTGTAAGCTTATGACAGGAAGAACACTTCATATCATAAATATCTTTACCGCGTTTAACGCGCTCCTGCTCCAAAGGAACGCTTAGGGAAACCATTTTAACTTCGCCTATTCCGCGACCATCATTGATCATTTTTTCCTGCTCAGTTTCCGCATTCATCATGCTTTTAGGCTTTTCAGCAGCCGGAGTATTGCTAGTAGTTGTAGTTTCCTTTTTGCCGCATGCCGTTATAAATACCATTAAGCAGAGAGCAACAGAGAGATAGATTATTTTTTTCATAATATCTTATTTAGAATTAATCAAAATTCCAAACTCAGGCTATTAAGATTAATGATAGTTATCAGGTGATAAAGTGATATAAATCACCTTTCTTAGTCTGATTCATACATGTTATAACATAAACAAGAACAGGGTTTAATACCCGAATGAATATCTTTGCCAAAAAACAAACAGTTGTGAAAGGAATTATTCTTGCAGGAGGATCAGGTACACGTTTGCACCCGATAACTTTGGCCATAAGCAAACAGCTAATGCCCATTTATGATAAACCGATGATCTATTACCCATTGTCAACACTTATGATGGCGGGAATTAATGATATATTGATCATCTCTACTCCTTATGATCTGCCGGGTTTTCAGCGACTTTTAGGCGATGGATCTAGGATAGGATGTAGTTTTACCTATAAAGAACAGCCTTCTCCTGATGGATTAGCGCAGGCATTTACTTTAGGAGCTGAATTTATCGGAAATGAAAAAGTAGCCCTCGTTTTGGGTGATAATATTTTTTATGGTGCAGGGATGGGTGAATTATTAACGGCAAACAATAATCCCGACGGTGGAATTATATATGCATATCACGTGAGTGATCCCGAACGTTACGGAGTAGTGGAATTTGATACTTCCGGAAAAGTGATCTCCATAGAAGAAAAACCAAAAACACCTAAATCGAATTATGCTGTTCCTGGATTATACTTTTATGATAATGATGTAGTGGAAATTGCAAAAAATTTAAAACCGAGTCCGAGAGGCGAATATGAAATTACGGATGTAAATAAAGAATATTTAAACTCCGGAAAATTAAAAGTTAGTGTTCTTCCGCGAGGTACTGCCTGGTTCGATACCGGCACTTTCGACTCCTTAATGGCAGCATCTCAATTTGTGCAAATAATAGAACAGCGCCAGGGTCAAAATATTGGTTGTATAGAAGAGATCGCCTTCCGCAAAAAATTTATTAATGCAGAACAATTGGAAAAAATTGCAACACCATTAATGAAAAGTGGGTATGGTGGGTATTTGATGCGGTTGATTAAGTGAGGAACGAAATTTAGCAGGACTCAGTCATTCAGGTAGGAGATTACTTTAATGTTTTTTATTTTTTGATTATTATTTTTTAATTATTATTTTTTACTATTTATGTAAATTTGTGTTATTAAATTTATTAAAAGTATAAATTAGATTAGTATTAAAATTTTCGCGATAAATGAATAATAATTAATTATATTTGTTCACTAGCGTTGCGTCTTTATAAATTGAATTTCAATTGATTATAATTCTGTTCTTTGACTTCTTGGTTATAATTCATAAAAAAGACTTCTTTTTAATGCCTTTTTTTCGAAAGGCGATATGCTAATATATTGAAGCATTTTATATAATGAATGATTTTCAATCTTCATCTTTTTCTTTGCGATTGCTACGATTACTTATACAGATATGGCAACCCATATTTGCGTGCGTACAGCATTTTCGTTTTGGCCCCAAAATGTTTTAATTTTTAAGTGTTGTTTAATCCATTTAAAAAATAATTCCACATACCATCTGTGCTTATAAAGTCTTGCGACTGTTTCTGTTTTAAGTTTAAAATTATTTGTTAAGAATACAAAGGTTCTGTTTTGCTCAGCAACATAATATTTTATTCTTCGTAATTTTTCAGGATAATCTTGCTGACTGTAAAAGACCGCCAATTCAACGTCTTGGTCACAAATTAATTCTTTTGATTTATCAACTGATTGAGATGAAATACGTTTAAACTTTAAATTTGTCTTAGCCCTTACAACAAAAAATGCCCCTTCCGTTTTTATTTTATAAAGTCGCTGATAATCTATGTATGCTTTAACCATTATGTAATAACTGCCCTTCAAAATTGTGATTTGGTCCAACACATTTACATCATGAACATCTGCATTTGTTATGTATATAAAATCTGGCATTGAAGTTTTTAAATCAAGCAAGGTGTGGATTTTAACTGCCCCTTTTGTTGATCTAAAATTTGCCCACCAAAAAACTTCAAGACACAAGTCGACTGTGGTAGAATCCAGCGCAAATATTTTTCCCTTCAGTTTAACATACAACTGGTTATCCTTAGCATACATTTGATTTGCTTGTTCAATCAGTTTAGTGCCAAAGTCTTGAAAAATACGCCAATTCCTCACCTCATTTGCTCTTGAAATAGTAGATTTATGAACAATACGGCCTACCCCAAGATGGTATAATTTATCCGCATTCAAACTTAAACATAGCACCGTATCGCTCATGCTTTCACGATGTGTTAACTGACCAAAAGCTAAGCATAGAAACTGTTTCCAGCATGAAAAGTCTTTTAATTTGTAATTGCCATTATATTTTTCAACGCTTCTTTTAAAAGCATCTTTTGAAGCAAATTCCATAATTTGAGCAAAAACCATTTTCCCTTTATACATCTGTTCTGATTTATTGCAAAGGAAATCAGAAACATTTCAAGTCGTCGCCAACTTAAAATCGCACTAGACTATGAATTACCAAGAGTTTCAAAGAACTTTACATCAAAACAACGCAACGCTAGTGATATTTGTTTATTAAAATTATTGTTTAATCCTTAAAAAAATAATAAATGAATGCTGAAAAAAGAAAGGTTAACTATGACCTTGAGGACAGACTAATTGATTTTACTGTTCTTATTTTTGAAATTGTTGATTCCATATTTAACACAAAGGCGGGCAATCATATTGCAAGTCAATCAGTTCGCTCCGGTTCAAATCCGGGACTGCATTATGGAGAAGCGCAAAGTGCGGAATCAAGGAGAGATTTTGTATATAAAATAAAAGTTTTGTTAAAAGAATTAATGGAGTCTAGGGCAGCATTAAAAATAATAAACAGAAAACCCTTGACTGATCGTTTAGATCTTGTGGAAAAGGCGCAATGTGAATGTAACCAGTTAATTTCTATTTTTGTTGCAAGTATAAAAACTGCTAAAATAAATATGGAAAAGGAAAACGGAAACAATCAATAGTATTTGCGCTTAATTTAACAGAATAAATTAATGAGTTTAAATTGGTATTTTATTTCTCAAAAAAACGAAATAAATAATAAAAAATAACAATCAAAAAATATTTAATATCAATCGGATCTCCACCCTTGAGATTTGTGTTCTATCATTTTACTTCAACTAAAATACTATAACTAAAAACTTTGTCCACTCCAAAAAAAATTCTCATCACCGGCGGAAACGGATTTATCGGCTCCCATACCATTATCGACCTATTAGAAAAAGGATATGAGATAATCTCCATTGATAATGTTTCCCGATCAAAACAATTTATTGCGGAAAAAATTAAAACCATCACCCAAAAAGAATTTACGAATTATCGCGTAGATTGTCGCGACCTTCCGAAATTGAGAAATATTGTTTCGGGACATCCCGATATTGCTGGAATTATCCATTTTGCTGCATTTAAATCGGTGAGTGAATCGGTGCAAAAACCGCTGATCTATTTCGATAATAATATGAATTCCACAATTAATATTTTGCGCATCGCAGAAGAATATCAAATTCCGAATTTTGTTTTTTCTTCTTCCTGCAGCGTATATGGAAATACTACCGAATTACCAGTAAGTGAATTAACACCTCTTTCTACACCTGAATCACCTTATGGATGGACAAAACTCCTTGCAGAACAAATGATTGAGGCACACGCAAGATCTGCCGAAACAAACTTTATTTCTTTGCGTTATTTTAATCCTGTTGGAGCACATGAAAGTGGCGCCATAGGCGAAATTCCTTATAGTGATCCCGAAAATCTTGTTCCCAATATTACGCAAACAGCGATCGGTAAAAAAGAAGGTTTTACCGTATTCGGAAATACCTATAATACGCCCGATGGAAGTTGTATTCGCGATTATGTGCATGTGATGGACATTGCGGAAGCACATACTCTTGCTCTCGAATATTTAATGAATGGAAGAAATACCAGTAATTATGAAGTTTTTAATTTGGGTAGTGGAAAGGGAATTTCTGTTTTAGAATTAATTAATGCATTTGAAAAAGTGAGTGGAAAACAATTAAATTATACGATTGGCGAGCCAAGACCGGGAGATGTTGTTTCCATTTATGCAGATAATACCAAAGCACAGCAAATTTTAGGCTGGATATGTAAAAGAAATATTGATGAAATGATGTTGTCGGCCTGGAATTGGGAATTGGCTATGCAAAAGGAACAAATTATTTAATTTTAGCTGTTATAATGGGAATAGGAATATTATTATTTGATTTTGTGGAGTTCTTTGGACACACACCTGCACAGGCAGGAATAATTGTTTTTAACCTGATTTTGATTGAAACTATGTTGAGTGTAGATAATGCACTTGTAATGGGTACTATGGTAATGGACCTTCCAAAAAATCAAAGAGGAAGGGCGTTGCGATATGGCATTTTCGGGGCGTATTTCTTTAGAGGTTTAGCACTTCTTTTGGCTACATGGCTTATTAAGGTTGTTTGGTTAAAAGCAGCGGGCGGATTATATCTGCTGTACCTTTCCGTAGATTATTTCAGAACAAAGTCAACTCCGGGAACTTCAGATGATACGCTCAGTAAACAAAATAACTGGTTTTATAAAAACACGGTAGGCAGAATTGGAAATTTTTGGAGTACCGTTATTTTGGTTAATATCATGGATCTCGCTTTTTCCATTGATAATGTTTTTGCTGCGGTTGCCTATACGGATAATATTTATCTAATTTGTCTTGGTGTATTTATTGGTATTCTTGCTATACGGTTTGTTGCACAAGGGGTAATAAAATTATTGGAAAAATTTACTTTTTTAAATGCCTCCGCTTTTTTCATTATTGCATTACTTGGTTTAAAGCTGATGTTATCATTTTTATGTTATGAATTCGGAAGAGATACAGCATTATGCCATTTTCTGGAGAACGAACGCACCGACTTATATTTTTCATTAATAACTGTTTCCATTTTTATTGTTCCGGTAATAACAAGTTGGTTATTTAATTTTCCAAAAAAACACAATGGAATTTTAACAGAAGAATTTAAGGAATTTCAGGAGGAAATTGACGAGGCGGAAAACGAAAAATAATTTCCTATAAAAAAGGGTTTGCCATGAATGAACATCTGTTGTTATAACCAGATGTGTAAAACGAATGTGCAAATAATAATTTAATGAATTGTTTTGTGCATTTTATAGGTGATGTTCCTATCCTTCAAATACGAAAGCATGGCATTAAAACAATTTTCATCCTCCCCAACAAATTCAGGAGTGGATACTCCTTTACGGGTATATTTATTTTCTAAAATCAATCTTGCTGCTCCTGTGCAGGTATATCCTGTAGTGCGCGCCATGGATGATGTTTTGGTGGCTGCATCGTATCTGTCGAGCAGATCGTAAGTATAAGTTACTTGCTTATTATTTTCCATTCCGGAAACAATAACCCGCATCACCGTAAATTCTTTTTCTTCATCACCTAATTTCCATAACGGGAATAATAATTTACTGGTGAGATCAAGCGGACGAATTTTTTTTCCTTTAATATCAATTTCTTCTTTGCTGAAAAATCCGGATTCTCTGAACACGCGCATTAATTCAATATGTCCCGGATAACGAAGAGTACGTTCAATCATGTTTGGAATATTCGGCATTGTTTTAATTAGCGAACGCAGTCCATCAGAATTAAAAGCTTCCAAAGTTCCGATATCGTTAAACTGCATTAATTCAGGTTCACTTAATGCAGGTTTGGTAATTATTTTTCCATCCACCACAAAACGCGCAGGTCTGGTATATTCTTCCAATACATCAGCGGGAGAAAATGGTGCTTTATATTCATAGGGCCAAATACGCGCAGCAGGTAATCCTCCCACCAAACAAATAAAATCTGAAACTATCATTCGTTTGTTGTGATATCCCAATATAATATTATCCATTCCGGGAGCAACACCAATATCCATTATTGCAGTAATGTTATTCTTAATTGCTAGATCATTTAATGCAAAGGGGTCTTCATCAAAAAAGGAAATATCACTTGTGTTTTTACCTGATTCGATAACAGTTTTAAAGGTTTCAAAACCCATGAAGCCCGGAACTGCCCCTATAACAAGATCTTTATCTGCAACTAATTCTTTAATTGTCTCTTTATTAGAAAGGTCAGCTTTTATGGTCTTAATATTGAACTCGTTTAATCTGGAAAGATTTTCTTCACTTATATCTGCAGAATGGACCTCAAAATCCTTGCAAAGATCTACTGCCATGGCTCTTCCAACCATACCTGCACCGAGAACGATAATTTTTTTCATAAAAAATACATTTATAATTTCAGCACAAATTTACACAGGCTTTTGTTTAATTCAATAATTATAAGCAACTACAGAAATTTACATTCGAATTTTGATTTGGGATCTCAGGATGTGAACCCTCATTCATTTTTGTTTGAATAATGGTTGCTGATATTTGTTTGAAATATTTTCTCGCCGCAGTTTTTTTTAAAGTACAAAAAAAAAGAGTCAACTTTCGTTGACTCTTTTTTTATTTAATATATTATCTCGCTATGATTAATCGCTCAACCGTCATTTCACTGTTGCCGGAATATTTAACAAAATATATTCCGGAAGGAAGTGTTTGAATATGGATATCAAAGATATTTGTGCCCTCTGACAATTCAACAGATTCTGATTTTACGATTACACCTAATTCATTTGTAATGATAAGAATTCCGCCTTCATTGTAAATGGATTCCACTTCAACCTGAACAAAATTATTTGCAGGATTTGGAGCTAGAGATATAGACAACTTCGCGTCAATTCCATCATCTAATTTTGGTGCCGCCACTGTTTTTACTTTAAATCGGAAAGAACAAGGTGCACATTCCACTCCTCCGCAAACGGGGTAGATAAACACTTCGTAATTGCCGTTCAGCGTTGGAGTATATGTTACAGGTAATCCGATTCCGGTGGAAACGGTTATTCCATTTCTTTTCACAACCCATGTATAGGTTGCAGCACATTCTCCAAAACAAGTATAGCTACCGTTTAATGTAAATGGAACATTGGTTCTCCAATTATATAAAGTTCCGCAAGGTTGGTTATGCATTGTTTTTGTGGCGTTACTCACATCAAATAATCCCCAAGAACCGCAATCACATATCGGCGCATCAACAACTACAAATCTAATTGAGCAGGTGCCGCATTCAGTTCCATTACAAGATCCGGTAAAGGTTAAGAAGTATACGCCCGGCGTAGTAAAGGTAAATGTTGGCAAACCGGTTCCGGATAAAGTTACTGGTCCTGCTAAATTCCATTCTAAATCTGGTCCACAAACTGCAACATCACCAATACATAAATATCCTCCGGCAACAAAATTTATATTTGTGCCGACAGGTATGCTGTTGAAACTATCGCCACAATCTGCAAGTATGGAGTAATCAGCAGCTACGGGAACATCTACAATTGCGCCGAATGATTCCCAAGTTCCGCACTCACATAATGGTACATCTTCTACCACAAAAGTAATTACACAACTATCGCATAAATTACCACCACAATATC
>CAZXBG010000015.1:18508-36998 GCA_964638865.1 uncultured Chitinophagales bacterium
TTCCACCACCTGATTCATCGGTTAAATTAAATGGCATCCAGGTTCCGCATTCACATGTTTCTTCTACCACAAAAGTAATTACACAACTATCGCATAAATTACCACCACAATATCCATACATTGTTAAAACATATGTTCCTGCAGTTGTAGTTGCAAAAGAAGGTAATCCGGTTCCGGAAGCAGTTATCGGACCGGTTACATTCCATGTTAATGATGCACCACAAACAGCAACATCACCTATACAATTAATTCCACCACTGTTAAAGGAAATAAATCCAAATGGTTCTATGCCGGAATATGTTCCGCCACATTCTACATCATAAGTATCAATTCCACCACCTGATTCATCGGTTAAATTAAATGGCATCCAGGTTCCGCATTCACAAGCCTCGTCTGCAATTTCAAAATAAATTACACAAGAATCGCAAATATTTCCATCGCATGAACCAGATAATGTTAAGGTATAATTACCTGCAACAGAGAAATTAAATGTTGGATAACCGGTTCCAGAACCACTTACAGGACCACTCATAGTCCAGGTAAGTTCACTGGTGCATAATGAATCTCCGATACAAGTATATCCACCTGCATAAAATACAATAGTGTTACCGACTTCAAAATCAATAGTATCTCCGCAATTTACATCGCCATTTATTGCATCAAATGAATCGAAACTAAATGTTGTCCATTCACCACAGGCACAGGTATCACATTCAGGCAGGGTGATACAAATACTATCCATAGTATGACAACACCATCCGGTTGCATCAGCTAAAGTAAGATCAAAACAAATGGTAGTTCCAGGAGGATAAATACCTGGATCAATAATTACTGTTCCGGAATAAGAACTATCAGGTAATACCGGTGATGCGGGTATTATCGGATTAGGAATAATATTTACAAATGGAGAAACACTTGTAAATACTAGCATGGAAACTGTTTGCGGACTATTATTTGTAAATGTATAATTATAAGAATAAGTACCATCTTCATTACAAATAATATCGCCAATAATTTCGCCACAAGGGTTTTCCATTGGAGCATTACAATAAAATATTAAAGTATCTACACAAACTATACTATCGCCTTCAACTGCACCAGGTACCAACCAATTAATTATTACAATTTGTGGACTTGGAGTGCCAGGTGCGAGATTTAAACAAAGCTCTACAAGTGAGGTAATAGTTCCTGTCGGAATAAATCCTGCATTTGGTGTAAAGGTCATTTGTGATGCATTGCCAGCAGCAGACCATGATCCTAAATATGGGAATCCGAGTTGTGCAGAACCAATAGTTGCACCAGCCGTTATCGGAACTATTTGTATTCCGGAAAAATAGGTGGAATTATAATTATTGGTGATGGAAATTGTTTTACAACATTCTTCTGTAGAATCTGTATGAACACTTATAAATTCACATGGATCGCACACCGGAATCGGGATACAATAAAATGTAGTATCATGACAACAGGAATCTGTGTTATATAATGATGCCTGGAAACAGATTTCCGATGGCAGTGGTCCTGCAGGATAACTGACAGTTAAAAATATTGGTGCGGAAGTTTGTCCCGGTAATAATGTTAAAGGCACAACAAAAGTTGGTGTCAAACTAAATGGTGATGTAATATCATGCAACCATAAATAAGTAGATGTTGCAGTATTATTATTTGTAACTGAAAGTTCAATGGTAAATGTGCCATCTGCGTTGCAATAAATTGTGTCTTCCAAATCGAAACAATCGGTGGAGTCGCAATCGAGTGGAGTATATTCAAAAGATGTTGAATCAACACAACCATTTATTGTGGTTGCAGTTAAAGTTACTGTATATGGAATTCCATATACCGGCATGTTTAACGGACTTAAAGATAAATTTTGTGTGGTGGCAACTGATACATTATTTATTTGCCAATTATAAGATAACATACCCGGTGGTCCATTAATAATATTCGCAACAGGATTTATACATGCAGAATCGCAACCAATTGGCAACATACTCAAATCAGGTAATGGATGAATTGTTACCAAAGAAGATGCTGATGCAGTGCAACCTAATGCATCGGTAACGGTAACGCTGTATGTTCCGCTGGAATTAATATAAACGGGATTAAATGTATCGCCGTTGCTCCATAAATAACTAATTGCACTTGGTGCATTTGCTGTAAGTTGAATAGAATCGCCGGAACATACTCCGGTAGGATCGCTGTTCGTTATAAACACAGTAGGGGAAGGATTTACTAAAATAGTAATGGAAGCAGCATCGCTACATCCCGTAGCAAGATCAATTGCGCTTAAACTAATAATATGTATTCCGGGAGATAATGCATTAATTGTTAAACTATTTCCTCCGAACACAGGGCTGCCATCAACTATCCAATTTAAGGTGTAAAATCCATTGAGATTTGAATTAATGGTAACGGGATCGTTGCTGCAAAGTGGATTTGGCGATGCTGTTAATGCAATAATCGGTGTTGGATTAATTGTAATAGCAGCAATATTACTTGTAATTACACATCCATTTAAATCAGTTACAACAACCGTATAATTTCCCGATAACGTTGCAAGATAAGAATTAGATGTTGCACCCGGAATTAAAGTTCCGTTATTATACCATTGAAATAAAGTATACAAACCTGCACCCGGAATTGTAATTAAAGTTGGTCCGCAAGAAGGTGTTGCATAAATTAAATTAAATGGTGCCGGAGGAGCAACAATATTAATTGTATCAAAAACAGTAACAGTACATCCGTTTGCATCTGTTCCGGTAACAGAAACAATATATGGTCCTGCGGCATTAAAAATATGTTGTGGATTTTGAACGTTGGAACCGTAAGTATCTCCAAAATTCCAGCTCCAATCTACAATTGGACCACCCAATGTAATTGCACTGAAATTAACAGGGCCATTGCAACCTGTAGGTACAATTGTAGCTGATATGGCAGGCCCATTCAAAACAAAACTATTTGTTGCTATTGCCTGGCAACCAGAAGCAGTAAATACAGTTAACGTGATTGTATAAGGTCCTGGCAATGCATAAGTATGTGGTCCGGGTGTTGCCGAAGTTGTTGTAAATCCATCGCCAAAATCCCAAAAATATCCAGTAATGTTATAACCCGGTAAAAACGTTGAATAATCAGAAACTGAAACAGTATTACAAATAATATTAAAATCAAAATCTGCAGCAACAGGCACAACAATTGTTGTGCAGGCAGCAGCAGGAGGGCAGCAGCCCAGATCTGCATTCGCATAACATACAGTATAATAACTTGCTATTGCATAAGTATGTGAAACAGCATTTCCTGACCCGTTAGTTAAATCGCCAAAACTCCAAAATGGTGTTCCGGTGCATGTTGAATTTGCGGTAAAATTATATACGTTACAATTCGGATTTCCTTGCACGGCAGTTGGTGTATTATTTACACAAAGACAATTTGTTGGAAGGTCACATGTATCGGGTTCAGGTGGACAAATCAAATTATAATATACTGTATTTTGGCAACCATTATTATCTGTAACAGTCACGGAATATGTGCCAACAGAAGTTGCGCCTATTGAGCTTGTTGTATCTCCTCCCGGCAGCCATACAAAGGTATATCCACCCGGACCGTCTAATGCAATTAAATTAACAGTGTCTTGTAACACACCATTAGTATCGCACAATCCGCTATTTGATTGAGATATAATTGTATATGGTGTTGAAAATGCAACAACATTAATATAATCTTTTGCGGTACATCCATTTGCATCTGTTCCAACAACATAATAATTTCCAGGTAATGTTATAGTTGCAGTTGGTCCGCCATAAGGATTATTGGAAGCATCGAACCAAGAATAAGCTGTTCCACCGGTTGCAGTTAGAACAGTGCTTGATCCAAGACAAAAAGGAGCAGCACTTGCATTTATTACCGGTAGCGGATAAATTGTTATCGGTAAAGAAAATGAACCGGTTAATGTAAGGCATGTTGTTTCTGTAATTGTAAGAAGTACATTTTGTAATGCATTCGGAAGTACAGCATGCCATTTAATTGTTGGTGTTGCAGTTCCTTGTCCACTTAATATTGTTCCTGCACTTGGAGGGGTAATTGTCCAAACCACATTTGATAGTCCTGGATAATTTAATATTGCAGTATATATTTCATTTTGATCAGGACACACAGTTTGATTTCCTGTAAATGTAGGAGTTGGTGTAGCCGGAGCATTTAAATTTATTACTGTAGTTGCAGAACAACCATTTTCTGTTACTGTTAAGGTGAGTGATCCGCTTGTAAATGCAGCCGGTAAAGTCAATGAAAAAGGATTTGTATTGCCTGATGCAGTATTAAAGAAAACATCAATAAAACTCCAGCTATAAGACACGCCCGGTGAATATCCTGATGTGGAATAGGTGTAGGTTCCCTGAGGACAAACAATTGTTGGTCCTGTAATAATTGGCGTAACCGGATTTGGTTTAACTATTATTGTAATAATTTGTGGATTGTTACAAACGGAATTTAAAGGAATTGCATTTGCAGTTACGGTATAAGTTCCTACTGTATTAAATACAAATGACGCACTTGTTCCTGTTTGTGGTGAATTGCCCGGAGATGTTGTTACCCAATTACAATTATTTGTGGAAGAAAAAAATGAGGGAGGATTATTTACGCATACACTTGTTGGGCCAAAAATGCTAAAGCTTGGCAGTACTTTTATAATAATAGTATCAGCTCCTTCACAATCTAAAATATCATTCACCATATTACAAATAAGCGTATAATTTCCAGGCGAAGGGAAGGTTACTGATTGAATATATGGTGGTGTATTATAAGGTAAAATTGTTGTTACGGCGGATGGGTCAATTAATGTCCAGGTGTATTGTGATCCGGGAACATAGGGTGCATTATAGGTTTCTGTTGCACCAACACAAACCAATAAAGGACCTAAAATATTAAAGTTGCCATTTGGCATTATGGGAACCGAAACGGTTGTTGTAGAAGCACAAACTGCAGGTGAACAACCTGATACGGTTAAAGAAATTGTGCCAACCGGACCGGGACCCCAATCAACTGTTATACACGAAGTTCCCAATCCTGAAATTATGGTTCCGCCGGTAACTACCCAGGTGTAAGTACAACCGGTTACACTTGTGCAATATTGCACTTCCGGTTCATTTGAACAAACGGGAGTGATACAAAAAATATCAGGTCCGGGAAGATCACTAACTACTACAGTAATGGTATCACTATTACTGCAACAATCGGTACTCGCTGTTAAAATAACAGTATAAGTTCCGGGAAGGGAATAACTATTTGTAACATTGGTAGCACCTAAAGTTGTGGTAAAATTACCATCTCCAAAATCCCAGGTGTATGACGTAAAGGGTCCTGTTGAATTATTAATAAATGTGATAACCTCATTTAAACAGGCATTTATTACACCGGCAACAATTGCAGATGTTGAGCCTATAGAAACTGTACCATTTGGGTAGGCGGAAACTCCTCTTACACAAGCTAATTTACCAGTACACCCTGCAGCATTTATTTCTTCAAGGCATAACAATCCACATTCTCCTAATCCGGTTCCTCCTGCGGTGTTCCATTCCACCATTACCGAATTTGTTCCCTGTCCACTAATAATTGTACCTCCGAATATTGTCCAGTTATAGGTACTGCCCGGCGTATTTATTACAAAATAATTTACGATCTCATCAACACAAAAAGTGTCGCATGCCATATCACCACCCGGTATTCCTCCTGCTCCGTCACTAATGGAGCAGGGATTTAAAGCATATTGAATGTCAGGTTCCGGTATACTATACGCATTTATTATAAAGGTTTCTACCGATGTGCCGTTAGATGCAGTTAAGGTATAGATTCCTGCAACTGTCCAGGTAATGGAAACGGTATTGCCTGCTGCGCTAAGTGTTGGACCGGTGGGCGCAATTGTCCATGTTATGGTTCCAGTTAGGTTAGTTGTATAGGAGGATGAAGTTCCTATACAAATGGTGGAATCGCCGGCTATTTGTGCCTTTGTTTCAAAGCTCCAGAAAATACAAAATAAGCAAAGCGTTAATGCAGTTAAATGTCGTGAAAAAGTCGATTTCATAAATATTTGGTTTATGGGTAATAATAATTCTCAAAAATCAATAAAATCAATATTAAACTTTCCGTAAATGAGTGAATGGTATTATTTTTAACTTAAAGTGCAATATGGGTTATTGAATGGGGTTGGAGATGAGTGGCTTTGTAAGCTATTTAGTTTACTGTATATAGAAATACCGCTATAATAGAAATAAGGGGTAGTGCAAATCAGAAAAACAAATCAGCAGTATTTTTTAAGATAAAAAAAGGCTTTCATGCAGTATGAAAGCCTTTTATTTTATCAGAATAGTTAAAAATACATTATTCTGTTTTTATAAAACTTAATGTTTCACTGCTTGTATTTGTATCAATTTTTATAAAATAAATACCATTTACCAGATTTGAAACGGATATTTGTTTAGTTTCTCCTTTTAATGTTGTAATTGAAATAATTTTTCCTGAAATATCTATAATTGTAATATCAACTTCATCGGCTGTTGTTTCGATGTTTAATTCATGATTTGCAGGATTTGGATAAAGTTGTGTGCCGATTGAAAATTCAGTCTCCATTTCTTCGTCACCCATTCTGCACGCTAGTGCTGTAAAATTATTATTCGAAGAAAAAGGTGAATTAATTATAATTCCCGTTGCTGCGCATTGAGAGCGCACTTTCCATTGGTAAACATTTCCGGGAATAGTTGGGATAGAAATTGTTGGAGTTGCAGCGGTATAATTTACCCATGGTCCGGCGGCAGTTACATTTCTAATTCTAACCTGATAACTCATAGCGCATGCATTACCTGTCCATGTAAGCACTGAAGTATTTGGATTTGTACATCCTGCAAAGGCTAAACCTGTTGGTGTAGGACAACCACACGGAATTGCACAGGAGTTTGCATCAATAAATAATTGATTTACTTCCGGAACTGTCAATAAACGATCATAAAAAACAATATCATCTACGCGGCCATTATAACCGACACCTACTGGCCATCCACCACCTATTTGCACAGGATTTCCCGGTGAACTTGTAACAACTGGTCCTGCAAAATTATACGCCAATATATTATCGATATATAAGGTCCAAACAGAACCTACATTATTATACATACCAACTAAATGGTGCCAACCTGCTCCGGGAGTGATTGGTTGAAAGGTTACCGGAGAAAAAAAGTATCCCTGATAAGGTTTGTTAAGGTCATATATGCATAAATGATAGTCGGAAGGTATGGGAGTGTTTGCCGGATTTGTTTTATTAAACAGCAATTCAAGATCGCTTATAGATGCAGTATATCCTCGATACCACATACTAATGGAATAATCTTCACCTGCCACCATATCAAAAACGGGATCGGGTGTAACGGTTAAATAATCGGTAGGTGCCAACTTCAAAGCACAGTTTGGATTTCCAAATCTGTCAGGACATGGAATTGGAGCACCTGTTGGAGTTATGGTAAATCCATTGGGAGAAAGATCTGTCATTGTGCTTGCACCAAAGGTTACATATAATTGCTGTTGAACTGTTGGAACTTGAGCGCTTATAAATTGTGCGGAAAGAAGTGTTATCAAACAAATAACTAATTTTTGTAAATGCATGATTTTTTTAATAGCGGTAAATTTGTTTTTCATAGTGTTCATATTTAAAGGTTAAAAAAGAATTTAATTTATTTTGTGATGTTCAAATTTTTTGTTGTGGTAGTTCATTGAAATCAAAAATATGATTACAGCAGATAAATAATTTAGTGAATGAGTGAATGGTATTATTTTTAACTTAAAGTGCAATATGGGTTATTGAACGGGGGTACTATTAAGTGGAATGGTGATTACAATTGTGACTCCTTTAGCGGTTTCACTGCCGGGATCAGTTGCTTTGGTTATGAAAAAATGTGCTTTGCCTGTTTGTTTTTCAAGTAATTCGAGCCTTCTTTTGGTAATAATAGCACCCATACTCGTTTTAATGGTATTTGTTTTCTCCGTGTCCGCAATAGTATAACCTACACCATTATCGATTACCTTAATAATTAAATTAGAATCCTGTTTTTCAATATTGATATTTACGTGTCCATTTTCGGGTTTTGGAATTAACCCATGCCATATTGCATTTTCTACAAATGGCTGTATGACCATAGAGGGGATAAAAATTTTATCTGTTTCTAATTCCGGTGCCACTGTAATGGAATATTCCAGTTTGTCACCAAAACGTACCTTTTCAAATTGTAAGTAAAGCGATAGCCGTTCAATTTCTTCTTCCAGTGTTATGTATTTACTTTTTGACGTTTCTAAATTGAGGCGAATTAATCTGGCAAATTGTGTAAGATATTTATTTGCCTCTTTTTTATCGTTTCGGATAATATATTGTTGTACTGAATTAACTGCATTAAATATAAAATGAGGATTCATCATGGATTGTAAAGCCTGTTGTTCGGCGAAAGCAAGATCCTCACTTAACTTTAATTGGATAACAGCTTTTTGTTTGGTTTTATTGATTCTAAAAATAATAACGGAAGAGATCAGGATAGCAATAATTCCTATAAAAAGGGGATTAAACCATCTTTGAGCGTAGAAGGGAGCTTCAATATTTATGGTAATTGAATTATCGGGCAAAGGGATGATATCGCCGTTTATCAAACGGAATTTAAGATGGTGCAAACCAGGGCTTAATCCGCTTAATTCCAGCATGGAAACAGCAGCACTTTGCCAGTTTCCATTATCAATAGCATACTCTACCTGGGGAACGCTTGAAGCATATCGAATTGCTGCATAATGTATTCTAATAAATCCCTTTTTATAATCAGAGGTGATTTTTTCGTTATTTCTGAATGAACCTTTGTCAGAAATTATATTTATAAAATGAAACTTTGGAGTAGGTAAATTAACCGGAGTAATAAAATTATTCCATTTTAAAACACCAAAATCACCTGCAATTGCAAGGGTATTATTTTGAATATAAAAATCTCTTACATCGTTGGTTGGTAATCCATTGGATGTAGTAAGGGGAATTAATTTTTGAAACCCGTTTCTTTTTATTTTTATTCTGTTTAGTCCGGCAGGCGAATTTACCCATAGGGTATCACCTATCAATTGCATTTGGCGTGTCAGGTTGGTAGTTAAGCCATTTTGTGAGTGTGCCTGCCATTTTAAGGAATATTCCCTTGCGTCAAATGCATAAATTCCATATCCATCCGTAGAGATCAGTATAAGATTCTCCTTTTCATAAAATGCAATATCAAGTATACGTTTCCCGGTCAACTCCGGAACATTTATTCTTTTTATGGAATCTTTGTAAATATAAATTCCACTTTCAGAAGAGAACCAAAGCATATTTTTATTATATTGAACACTAAATGATCTTTTAGAAAATATTAGATCCTCGGTCCAGATATTGTTCTTACGCCTAAAAATTGAAACACCATAAGAAAATGCAGCGGCAAATTCATTTTCATTTAACACGGATAAGGATTTTACGGAGCTTCCACCTAACCTCCGCGGAATTAGATCGCTCTTATTTCTATTAATTTCAAATACACCTTCATCTGAAGCAATCAGTAATAAATTTCCGGCGACCTTAAAATCAATTATTCTTGCATATTTATTAATATTTGTGAGGCTGAAATTGCTTTTGTTTTTTTGTTTGTCAATCAAAATGACCGATGCAAAAGAATTGCCTGCCCAGATATTTTCATTACTATCAATAAACAAACAATTAATTGGCAAAAATGAAGCTTCGTTGGAGGAAAAAATTTGTTCCTTATTAAAAAAATCAGCATAAAAAACAAATATCCCGTTCGAAATAGTAGAAATCCAAAAATTTCCTTCAAAATCCTGAGCGATACTATTTACTTTGTATTCGGAAAGTAGAGTTGTGGAATTTCCGTTATGGATATATTGTATTCCTTTATTAAGGTCGAAATGCCAAAGATCATTATTCGAACCAACAAAAAGATTGGGTGTTTGATTTAAATTCGGATTAAAATTTTCAGGAACTATAAATGTGGAGGTCTTGTTAGAAAAAATTCCCTTATAGGTAATATAAAAATATTGAGCATTAGGATTTGTATTTGAATAAAGTAAAGGCAATATAATTTCATCATTTGTAATTTCGGCAACATTGTTTTTTAGACAATAATTAAGTCTTGTTTTATCGCACATTACTGAAAAGTAAATCTTATTATCTAGTTCAAATAATCCGGAAACAGGATTGCATTTGGCGTCATATTTATTGTTTATTTTTACTATGGATTCTTCTTCAATTCTCACAATATCGTAGGGGGAATAAAGATATAACTCATTGGATAAAGTGATCAGATAATCGGATATCCTGTATTTATTATTTAATTCCGCCAAAAGGGAACTGTTTTTTTCGTTATAAACGATGTTGTCTTTTATAAAAAATACCTTTCCATTAAATGTAATCCCCCAAATTCTGTTTTGTTTATCACCAAAAACTAAAGTCACTTCTGTATCGGGGAGACCGTCTTCCGTACTAAATGTTTCAAATGTAACTCCATCATATCTTATAAGACCAATTCCGCTTCCAATCCAGATAAATCCATCATCAGCACAATATAGGCTGTAAATGGTCATTGTTGGAAGGCCGTTCAGGTAGTTGAATTGTTTACTGTAAAAATTTTGAGAAAAACTTTTAACTGAACAAATAATCAATAAACAGGTTATGAATTGTTTTGCCATATCATTGAATTAACAATGCCTGCATTAATTCCTGAATTTTTCTTCGGGAAACCGGTAATAACGAGCCGTCATTCATAATTACACTGTTGCCGTCTTTTTTAATATACTCCACTACGTGAATCAGATTAATATGAAAGGATTTATGTATTCGGAAGAATCCTTCAGGGAGTTGTTGTTCAAATTCTGCCATTGTTTTGGATGCAACAATCTTACTGCCGCTTACAAGATGAAAGATGGTATAATTACTATCGGCTTCCATATAAACTATATCCTTAGCAAGTATGAAATGTATTCCTTCTGAATGTGGAACAGCTATGCGATTCAATTTTGAAGGAGAGGAAAATTTAGTTATGATTTCCTGTATCGACCTTTCATAATTATGGTTAATAGCCCCTTGAACTGATAGTCGCTCCACTACTTTTGACACTGCCTGTTTCAACTCAGCAGCGTCTACGGGTTTTAATAAATAATCTACTGCTGCTTCGCGAAATGCTTTTACAGCGTATTCGTTATGTGCAGTTACGAATACTACCTGGTATTTATTTTCCGGCAGCGAAGATAAAAGGTCAAAACCATTTTGTCCGGGCATAGAAATATCCAAAAAAATTACATCAATATTGTACTGCGTTAAAAAACTGCGTGCATCCTGCGCCGAATGTACCATACCTGCTACAAGCACTTCGGGACAATATTCATGAAGCAGCCAGCTTAAAGTTTCACAAGCGGGAAGTTCATCATCCACCAAAAGAGCATTTATCTGTTCTGACATATTTTGCACGAACTTGCGCATAAAAACAAAATTAACATCAATGAATGAGTAAACTGCTATTGCTGATGAGTAAAAGGTTTTTCTAAATGAGTATTGGTAATTAAAAGTATCATCAAAGCGGGTTTGAAATGTTCGAAAAACAATTTACTCCAGATCACTACTCAGCTTATACCTGCATACCCTGTTATTCCCCTTATCTACCACATAAACGGTTTCTCTTAAATAAGCAACGCCTGAAGGATCAATGAAATTAAACGGTCCGTCACCATTTCCGCCGAAAGAGGTAATTATTTGTTTTGTGCTGCTTGAGCCTGCGGGAGGATTAACACCTTCGTATCCTTTACGGGTAAATTGATATAGCGAATCAGTTCCCGCATCAACAATAAAAATATATCCTGTAAAATCAGGCGCGATATACATATCTGTTGGATTGATAAATCTGTCGGGTTGATATAAAAATCTATCCGCCTTTGTAAAATCAAATACGGTTAATAATGCATTTTCCCCGTAGGAAATTCCAGATTCAGGATCGGATGTTTGTGTTATCCAAAGACATTTATACGGTGCATTTTCGTTAGTGAGCGTTACCATAAATTCAGGCGAAGAGGATAAACCTGATAAACTTTGAGGTGGAGCTGCGAAGGTAGAAATTGCACTTACATCCCAAGTAGATTTTAAATTGCCGGTGGTAGGTGACAAACCATTTGCATAACCAATGTTTTCTCCATTTTCTTCAAAAAACAAAACGGTATTATCAGGACGCGCAATTCCGGAGAGATCGTTTTGTGGACCCTTACGCGCAACATACAAAGTATTATCAGCCAGTGTTGCTAGTCCTGTAAATTCAACAGCTTCATCATCGGCACCGCGAAATGCAGTAATATTTCTGCTTGCATCACAGAAAGGATGTATGAGCGTGTCAATTACCTGAATATTGCCCGATGCAGTTCCTGTTAAATGATAAACTGCAGGAAGATTTTCTAAAATACCATCCTCATCAACATCAATATCCACTCTTCCTGTTACATAAGTATGTAAGTGCCGGTCTTGTGTAACATCTGTGGCACCGGGAATAAAATAGGTGATATAAATTGTTCCTGTTTGGTCCAATATATTTAAACCATTATCATCAATTACATAGATCATTTCGTCATACCCGCAATAAATATCTGTTGGATTTACAAAGTCATCCCAAAATGGTAAAATTGGAACATATCCTACTTCGTCTTGTACAAGATCAGGATCTATTGCACCCTCTTCAAAAATTTCGTCTGTAACCAGATCGGCACGCGTGCCAAATAAAAAATCGCAACTGCTTTGCAGAACAACGGAAATTAAAATGATATATAAAAAAATATTTTTTTTCATTTAATGCGTGTCGCCTTCTTTATTTTTTGTTCTGTTTGGTAAAGTATATGCAATTCCAATCTTATTTATCAAACCTAAATTATTTAAATAATTAAAACCGTAGTCAAAATTAATTGTTCCGTACCTTCTTTTCAGAGATAATCCGAATCCGAATGCGGGATAGGCGGTATCGTCCAGAGCAAAAGTATATCCACTGCGGGCGTACAATAAATTTTTCCAGCAATATTCAAATCCGAGGCTATACGTTTCGTTATTATCGGTTGGATGATTTAATTGCAAAGCAGCAGTAAGCAAATGCGTTTCATTTTTAATAGCATCCCATGCAAAACCCAATCGAAAAACTGTTGGCACCGAAATTTCTGTGAATGCATCTGCCGTTATAGAATCATTTAAATTTAAAACCGGAATTTCTCCTCCGGGTTCCGAATTAAATCCAAAATTGGAAATAGCAACTGCAAAACGTGTATTTGCAATTCCCACATCGTATTGAAATCCAAAATCAAAAACCAGATTTTGATTGTGCACAGATGCGAGGTCTTCCCGAATATATTTAGTGGTAATTCCGAAACTGAATTGATCGGTTAATTCTCTCGCAAGACTAATTCCGATCCCAAGATCCGTAGCCCGAAAAGTTTGTCCGTTGCCAAAGGGTAAAAATTCGGTAGTTACCTCCATTTCACCGGCATCAAAATATTGAAGACTCACTCCTATAAGCGTATTGTCGCCTAATCTGTAAGTAATACCACCAAAATTCATACTTGTATTGGCTGCATAATCGGTATACGCAATTGCAAAATGAAATTTATTAGAATCTAAGCGGGTGATACCTGCAGGGTTCCAGTACAGAGAGGAAACATCATCAACAATGGTGATAAAACTTTCACTGAGTCCCGCAGAACGGGCATCAGGGCCTATTTTTAAAAATTGCCAGCCTGTAGTTGCAGTGCGGCTATCGCCATAAGCAGGCAATATCTGGCCTTTGGCAAACAAAGGACCACACAAAACGCAAACAACTAGCAGGAGGCGCATAACTGCACAAAGAAAATGAAAAAGAAGCAGATACCGTGCTGTTGCGGATCAATAAACCATTATTTTTTTGTTCTGTATAAAAGCACCATCATTATAACGAACAAAATAACATCCGGGAGCCAGAGAATTTCTGTTGATATTCTGTTCACCGGAACCGGAAATCGCAAAGGAATTAATAATTTGTCCTCCGATATTTAAAAATAGGATTTCTGCTGTTTTTGAATTGTTTATTGCATATTTTATTACAATATTTTTTGTGGAAACATCATAAAATATATTCAGATCAACATCAGTAATAATTTCGGAAACTGCAATATTCCCACACTCCAAAGTTTCATTTAATTCAGTTTTAACACCCGGTATCAATTCGATGGAATTAATAATTTTTGTATCGCAACCAACACGACTAATTTCAATAGCATAAATTCCACTAGCATAATATCCTGTTTTATAATCTCCTGAAACATTCGTATTATCAGAAGCAGATGTGCCAATTATATTTATCTCGGCATCATAAATATTTAATCCTGTGGTCACATCTTTAATATTGCCTTCTAAATAACACGCACGTGTATAACTTGGTTGTAAAATGAAGGTGGTTCCAATGCGATCAGTTGCAACTATATTCCCTGATTCAAAATAGGGATATACTCCCCAAACGCCACTGTAACCAGAGTTTGGGCCAAAAGGGCTGGTATCGTAATGTGCAACTTCAATTAGATTTTCAGGTTTATGCGCATCGTGAATAGTTACCCCTTCGGTATAATGTGCTGAAATGAGATATCCATTTAAATAATAAACATTATGTGCAACGGTGGAATCGGGATCACCATGTTTAATGCCATCTAATTTTACCATGTCGCTAACATCTTCTACATGATAACTTTCAATAAATCCATAATTAATTTCATCGGTGGTAAATAAATATTTTCCATCATCACTTAACCAGCAATTGTGTGTTGCAGATGCACCTGTATTTTGTGAGCCTAATAAAACAATATCTGTTTTATCACTTACATCCAACACTTCAAATCTTCCATCATATATTTCTGCTGCCCATAAGGTATCATTTCGCACAAATCCATCATGTATATAAGCATTTGTATAGGCGCCTACATAAACCGGATTTTTAGGATCAGGATTAAGGTCAACAATATATGCACCACCTAAACCGGTAGCAGCTCCTGAAAATCCGAATAAATAGCAAAATCCATTTTCATCTATAAAAATCGTATGGGCAGCAGTGAAGGGATGCAGGATATTCCCCTTAAAGTAAGCCGTATCAATAGAAAGTGGCAGATTTGTGAGGTCTATAATTAACATGCCTTCATCAGCTGCTTCCGTAGAAATATAGGCGTGGTTGTTCCATACTTTAGCTTCGCGCCATATACTTTCGGCACCGGGAATAAAAAATAATTCCTCCGGAGCTTCCGGTGTTGTAATATTTACAATGGAGGTTCCCAGAGAAGTGCCGATTATAGCATATTCTTTTCCTGTGCCGTCGGTATATCCCCAGCATCCGCTCATTTCATAACCTGCGGGATACACAATTTCTGAGGCAACAGATAAGTTGTATTGAGCATTTATTTTACCGTTAAACAGTAAACCAAATGTGAAAACAAAAACATAAATCAAGTTTGTAATTCGCATATTCGCTAATTTATGTAAAAATATTTTGCAATTTTGTGATTCATGTAATAAAAATGTAAAAACAAGGTTATGGAAAATATTATTTCAGCAGAAATTGAACAATATATTGCAGAACATTCGTCCAAAGAGTCAACAACCCTTTCTGACCTGAACAGAGAAACTTATATAAAGGCGATGATGCCTCAAATGCTAAGCGGACAAGTGCAAGGGAAATTTCTTGAATTTATTTCCCGCATGATAAGTCCGGAAAACATATTGGAGATCGGCACCTATACGGGTTATAGTGCCATTTGCCTTTCAAAGGGATTAAAACAGGGTGGCAAACTTGTAACTATCGATATAAATGAAGAACTTACTCCAATGGTAAAAAAATTTGTAACATTGGAAAAAATGGAGGATAAAATAGAAGTTTTAACAGGAAATGCGATGCAAATTATTCCAACCTTAACACAACAATTCGACCTTGTTTTTATAGATGCGGATAAAAATAACTACTCCAATTATTTTGACCTTGTAATTGAAAAAGTAAGACCCGGAGGTTGGATACTTGCCGATAATGTTTTGTGGAGTGGAAAGATCATTTCAAACAATATGGATAAGGACACTATTGCGATTGATGCGTACAATAAAAAAATTCAGCAGGATGTTCGGGTGGAAAATGTGATCATTTCTATCCGCGATGGCATCAATATTGCCCGAAAAATTGGATAAATAACAATTTGTTGCGGATAATATTAGTTGATCCTCAGCCGTTTACAGAGGTAATTTTGATTGTGATAAACCGCAACACAAATTACGGAATGAAAAAGGTCTGCACAACGTTTTTTATCCTGCTTAGTACCTTAGCGCTTTCGGCCGGACAGCCAAGTCAGGCGGTATTGGATTATATTGACCAATACAAGGCAATTGCTGTTGCAGAAATGGTGGAGTATAAAATTCCGGCAAGTATCACAATGGCACAAGGAATTCTCGAAAGTGGTGCCGGGCAAAGTGAACTTGCGAAAAAATCAAATAATCATTTCGGAATAAAATGTCATACTGACTGGAAAGGAGAAAAAGTGTATTACGATGATGATGCAAAGGATGAATGTTTCCGCAAATACGATCATGTAGAAGATTCGTATCGCGATCATTCTGAATTTTTATCTTCCAAACAGCGATATGCCGAATTATTTAAGTTGGACGCGGATGATTATAAGGGATGGGCAAAAGGATTAAAAGCTGCAGGTTATGCAACAAATCCGAAGTACGCAGATCTTTTAATAAATCTGATAGAAGAATATGAATTACAGGCTTTGGATAAAATGTCGCTGGCAGAAGTAAAAAAACACAATAAAAAAATAGAAAAAGAGGAGCCAAAAGAAAAGGATATTCCTGTTAATAAGAACGAGAAAACAAAAAGCGACAAAAATTTTACCTGGGGAGGATATAATGAGGATGTTTTTTATTTCAATCGTATTCCTACAGTTACCATTCAATCTGGAGATTCACCTGAAAAACTTGCAGAAAAACACCATAAAAAATTATCGCTTTTAAAAGATTATAATGATATTGAAAATGGCGGCACATTAACTCCGGGTACGAAATTTTATTTGCAGCCAAAACGCAAAAAGGGCGACACTAAATTTCACACGGTGAAAGAAGGCGAAACCATGTGGACCATTTCAAGAGACGAAGGAGTGCGGATGCAACAATTGTATAAATACAATAAAATGCAAAACGGCGAAGAACCTGCTGTCGGTGAGCAAATTAATTTAAGGGATAAAAGAAGGGATGAAGTTAAATTGCAAAAAGCCGGAGTAAAGAAGCAAGAATTAAAGGAAACGGGAATAAAGAGTGAGAAGAAGAGTGAACCCAAACCGGAAGAAAAAAAACAGCCAAAGGAGGAAGAAATTAAAGAGAAGGCTCCTGCAGAAAAAGTAATCAAGGATAATAGTAATGATGAATTTATAGATTTTGATGAGGAAATTATTGCACCCGAAATAAAAAATAACCCACCCGGGGCACAAGGGGAAAAAGAAATTAAGGCAGACGAGGTAAAACCGCCTGTAATACAGGAAATAAAGATTGCGGTAACCCACACTGTTGCTGCAAAAGAAACCCTATATGGACTTTCAAAAATATATGGCGTTACCGTAACTCAAATTCAGGAATGGAATGAGTTAAAAGATTATACCATTAGCATTGGGCAAAAATTGATCGTTGGATATAAATAATTTATAATTTGCAAATACAGGATCTCCAATTTGAACCCTATATTCCTTCTGAAAAAATACAGGAACGTGTATTACAATTAGGAATTGAACTCAATAAAAAATTTGCAGATAAGGATCCGATATTTATTATTGTTTTAAATGGTGCATTTATTTTTGCCGCTGATCTTATTCGGCAATTTAATGGAGATTGCGAAACAATATTTACAAGAATAAAATCCTATACAGGCACTGTATCCGGAGAAATTCAAACCTTTAGTGGTTTTGATCACAAGGTAAATAACAGAAATATCATTTTTATTGAAGACATTATCGATACCGGAAAAACGATAATGCATCTGTTTAAAGAAATAGAAAAATTAAACCCGGCTTCCGTTACAACAATTGCCTTACTGCAAAAAAATATTCACCGCCCAAATTTAATTAAAGCAGACCTTATCGGTTTCGAAATTCCCAATGTATTTGTAGTTGGTTATGGATTGGATTATGAAGAAAAAGGAAGAAATTTAGCTGGAATTTGGGTGGAGAAAACGTGAACCGTAAATCCTAATTTCGCGCGGCAATCGGAGGAAACGCAACGTTCACTAAATAGTCAAGAGTCATTGGTCAAGAGTAAAACATTCGGCTATCGTGGATCTACTCATTACTCATTTCGTGAATCGTCAATCGTGAATCGTGAGTCCGCGATGCAGTCGGAGGAGCCTCAATGTTCACTAATTAG
>CAZXBG010000016.1:0-36442 GCA_964638865.1 uncultured Chitinophagales bacterium
ACTCATAACTCATTCCATGATTCATCTGTCCGAACTCCACTCGGAACATTCTCCCCACTGCAACTCCTCACTGCTCCCTCACCCCTCATCGTTCCACCTAAAACCCTTCACCTCTAAACCCGCCAAATCCAGAACCCGATTTACCACGGTTTCGGCCAATTCTTCAAAATTTTTAGGTAAACTATAAAAAGATGGGGTGGCGGGACAAATAATTCCACCTGCCAGTGTAACTGTTTCCATGTTACGAATATGTATAAGATTATAGGGCGTATCGCGGACCATTAATAGGAGATTCCTTCGCTCTTTTAGTATCACGTCGGCTGCTCTGGTAACCAGATCATTAGAGATTCCCGTGGCAATTCTTCCGAGTGTTCCCATAGAGCAGGGACTTATGATCATTGTATCATATCTCGCTGATCCTGAGGCAAATGGAGCACTAAAGTCATTTTTTTGATAAAATGTAAAGTTGTAGTTTTTGTAATTTTCATTTCCCAATTCAAATTTCCATACCGCTTTTGCGTTATCACTCATAACTATTCCTACAGCAGCTAATTGATCATTTAAAGAAGTGAGTTTATCCAACAAAACCTTTGCATAAATTGCCCCACTTGCTCCTGTAATTGCTACAACTATTTTTCGTTTCAACATATTAAGAGTTAGTTAATGATTGCAAGTTAACATTTATGGAATTATTTTTGTTTGATCAAAGTTGAAATATAAAAAAAAACTATGCAGAAGAAATATTACGTTATTGCCCTATTGATTGTGATAACCGGAACTTTACTCGCTTTTGGATTGCCCCAAAGGTCCTCTGAAATTACCCCTGAAACAGCTAGAGACCTTTCGGTTGCTACCGATTCAGCCTTTACGGAATTTAAGTGGAATACGGTAACAGAATCGATTGAGTTGCAAAAAACAAGTAAAAAGAAATTATTTATCGATGTGTATACAACGTGGTGCGGGCCCTGTAAAATGTTGGATGCAAATACATTTTCCAATCCTGTTATCCGAAAAATACTTACAGAATACTATATTCCAACAAAATTTAATGCAGAAAGTGGGGATACTATTTTATTTAAAGGACAAACCTTTACAAACCCGAATTATTCGCCGCAGCCAAGAAAAAGCACACATGAATTTGCCCTTTATATCGCTTCAACACAAAATGGATTAGGTTATCCAACTATGGTTTTTTTAGATGAGGAATTAAATATGATGCAACCAATAGCAGGTTATCTCACCCCGCAACAATTGGAACCTATTTTAGTGTATTTTGGAACAGATGCCAACAAAACAACCGATTGGCCTACTTATTACGCTGCATTCAAATCCTCTATATCTCAATAAATTCCATATGATAGTAGAATTATTGATCACTGCGTTCTTGTCCGTTTATCCAACGGAAAAAACTGTAACAAAATCCGCTGTTAAAACGGAATTAACAGACAGTATACATTGGACAACGCTGCAAACAGTAAATAAAACCGTTGAAAAAAATATAAAAAAGAACAAGGTAAAAGACGATAAACTTATAATGATTGATTTTTACACCGACTGGTGCGGATGGTGTAAACGCCTTGATAAGGAGACTTATATGGATGCTGAGGTGATAGAATTAACAAATAAATATTTTTACGCCATAAAATTTGATGCCGAGCAAAAAGATTCTGTTGAATTTGCAGGAAAAATGTATAAGCTCAAAGCAGCAGGCAGCAGAGGTACCCACGACTTTGCAATGGAAATGGGGTCTCGTCCGGGTGGAAGAATAGGGTATCCAACAATAAGTTTTATAGATCCAATGGGGAAAAAAATTGCAGTAGAGGCTGGTTTTAAAGACGCTGCAAAAATGAAACTCACCCTTATATTTTATGGGGAAGGACACTATAAAACCAAAGATTTTATTACCTTTCAGAAGGAATATAACCAAAGCCAGTTAACCGATTAGGTGACTTAACTTGCGATATTTTATTTGTGTTTTAAATGTGCCGAATATTATCTGACATTATTTTCTGTTTTATTAGCTAAGTATATTGGGGCATCTTATATTTGCCCGTTTTTTAATGTCTGCAAAAGCTTCCCATAATAGTAAACTAACTGGTGCGGGTGTGTTAATAACACTCGGAATTGTTTTCGGCGATATAGGTACGTCCCCAATTTATGTGATGAGTGCCATTTTCGGCGACCTTGAAATTTCGAAGGAGTTGATTTATGGTGGAATGAGTTGTGTTTTTTGGACTCTTATCGTAATTACCACAATCAAATATGTTTATCTGGCACTTAATGCAGATAATAATGGGGAGGGAGGGATATTCGCTCTGTATGCTTTACTGCGGCGTTACAAAATTAAATGGGCTATAATTCCGGCATTAATCGGATGTGCTGCGCTTATTGCTGATGGATTTATAACTCCGCCGATCTCTATATCATCTGCTGTGGAAGGATTAAAGATTTTAAATCCTAACATTAATACGGTACCAATTGTTATTTCCATTTTAATTGCATTATTTGTTTTTCAGCAATTCGGAACAAAAGTGGTTGGAAGTACTTTTGGCCCCATCATGATGGTTTGGTTTCTTATGATAGGTACCCTGGGAATTATAGAATTAGTGAAACAACCACAGGTTTTAGAAGCATTAAACCCTTATTGGGCATTTAATCTTCTCGCAAATTTTAAAGGGGGTATCTGGTTGTTAGGAGGTGTTTTTTTGTGTACAACCGGCGCCGAAGCCTTATATTCTGATCTTGGTCATGTTGGAAAACAAAATGTTCGTATGAGTTGGAATTTTGTGATTGTGATGTTGCTTTTGAGTTATTTAGGACAATCGGCACATGCATTGGAAATGATAGGAGAACCCATGCATGAACATAGTTTATTTTATACCTTAATGCCACCTTGGTTTCTGCCAATCGGAATTATAATTACTTCAGCGGCAACAATTATTGCAAGTCAGGCATTGATAAGTGGTTGTTTTACCATGGTGAATGAAGCCATGAAATTAAAACTCTGGACCAATCTTAAAGTTGTATATCCCACTACACAAAGAGGACAGATATATTTGCCGGCAATTAATTGGTTTTTATTAGCAGGTTGTATTGTAGTTGTTTTAATTTTCCGTGAGTCGCGAAATATGGAGGCAGCGTATGGTCTTGCAATTACCATTGATATGTTAATGACTACTTTGTTGTTGACCAGTTTGATGCGACTGCGCAAGAAGAGTTGGATAGTGATTGGCATATTTGCTACTGTATATTTATTTATTGAAGGTGTATTCTTCCTTTCCAGTGCAATGAAATTTATGCATGGAGGATGGTTTACCATTTCATTGGCTATTGGGCTTTTCTTTTGCCTCTGGATTTTTTATCAGGCAAGAAAATTGCGTGCAAAACATACTGAATTTGTTGAGATAGACAGTTACTTGCCCGCCATTCAGGATTTAATGCGTGATGAAACAATACCAAAGGAAGCAACCAATTTGGTGTACATGGCAATGGTGAACGATAAAAATCATATCGATTCAAATATTATTTATTCCATATTCAGAAAAAGGCCAAAACGGGCAGATGTTTATTGGTTTGTGCATGTGGATATTGCCAACGACCCATATTTAGCTTCCTATTCTATTGATACCATTATTCCCAAAAAGATATTTTTTGTAAGACTGCGTTTTGGATTTAAAGTGGATCATAAAGTAAACGTAATGTTCCGCAAAATTGTGGAGGAAATGGCTGCAAGTGGTGAAGTGGATATTTTAAGTAATTATCCGAGTTTACGCAAACATAATATGTATGCCGATTTTAAATTTATTCTGCTAAATACCCGCGTTGCCAGCGATAATAAATTAACGCCTTGGGAGCAATTTGTAGTTAAAGGATATCGCCTCATTAAATCATTGAGTCTTCCAACCCACGAAGATTTTGGACTCGAACTTACCAACGTGGAATCAGAAATGGTTCCTATCAGCGTGCGCGATGCGATAGAGATCAAGCTGGAGAGAATTAAGAAGTAGATTTATGGAATAGTAATAAGAAAACTTTTCTCTATTTACTTAAGTGCGGGTAGTTTTATGCTATTTATCTGAAATGCCTTAAAGTGCATCTCATTGGGCATCATTCTTCTGCTGCATTAAAGAAGATAAAACCCTACAATAATCTTATGCTTCATCTTTTGTATTCCTGACTAATCCTATGCCTGATGCAAAGAAAATTATTCCGAGTATTCCGAAAATAATGATTCCCCTTACGTCACGGTTAGCACCTTCAGTATTCATGAATAGAACGGCAGTGTAAATCAATCCGCCAATTCCTAAAACAGTTAGCAATGCACCAAATATTCTTTTTAGATTCATAATGTACAAATTTTAATTAAAATGCCATAAACTATCGTTTACTATTACGAGAAGATATTAATTGACCTCCAAAATTATTCTCGCCGCGATTTAATTTATTCAACTAAATCATTTTTCCATGCTTCTGATAAATATAATGATTTACTTCTTTCAATTATGTTGTAAATTGTTCATCAAGATAAAAGTCGCCTTGTTTTTTGCCTTTGATTTATTTTGTGTTATGAAAACAATAATAAAGCCACAAGTGATAGCCTGGTATTATTTAAATAGTTGCACAACCTGGACAATAAGTTAGTTGATACACACAATTATGCATGTTTCCTTGCTTTTATTTATGGTAATATTTATAGGTATTAGCAAAGTGATGCAACCTTGAATGTGGTTAGGATGCTGTTTAGGGTGAATTAGAACTCGTGTATCTGCAACTAAATGGTTTTTTAAATATCAATAAAATACCATCCCTTTACCTCCATCATTTAAATAAAAACCCGATAAACCCATTTTTTGATTTAAGCGGTAATGGTTTCCGAAATAATTAGTAAGAAATTTTCATTTCAGGGGAATTAAATTCCCATCTGGGGAATTAATTGATAATTGATAGAAAATTTTTGCCGTAGAAAGCGCATCAAACATATGTTAATACATATGTTTAATTGCCGCATACATTTTGATTTGAAGAATGAAACTGGAATATGCAAAAACCGATACTACTCATTCTTTTTATTTCCTTAATTACTTTTTTTTCTTCCTGCTACGGAATCAGAGCTTCAAAAGGAGGGGGGCAGCATATTGAACAGTCATTAAGGGTAATCGATCCGAATGATATTGCATTACCTGATAATTATAAAATAGATATTGTGGCAACAGGGCTCACATTCCCGAGTGGAATCGCATTCGACGATAAAGGTGCAGTCTATGTTATTGAAGCCGGATATGCATACGGTGAAGTATGGCTGGCACCGCGATTGTTAAAAATTGAAAATGGTAAAACAACAGAAATAGCAAAAGGAAGCAATAACGGTCCCTGGAATGGTATCACATTTTATGAGGGAAATTTTTACGTTGCAGAGGGGGGTACACTTGAAGGAGGTAAAATTTTAAAAATATCGCCGGAAGGAAAGATAACACCGCTGGTTTCAGGCCTTCCCGGAATTGGCGATCACCACACAAACGGCCCGGCGATCAAAAATGGGTTTATTTATTTCAGTCAGGGCACAGCAACTAATTCAGGTGTTGTAGGAAAGGACAGTTATGAATTCGGATGGTTGAGCCGGAACCCGGCTTTTCACGATATCCCTTGTGCAGATATCACAGCTACCGGAAAAAATTATGAGACTGATAATTTTTTAACCGAGGAGGAGAATGACAAATCAATCACGGGACCTTATTCATCGTTTGGCACTTCAGTAACATCAGGACAGATAATGAAAGGTGAAATTCCTTGCACGGGTGCAATATTAAAAATGCCTGTTAATGGCGGTAATATTTCTGTTGTTGCATGGGGCCTTCGCAATCCATTCGGACTTGCATTTGATAATAATGGGAATTTATTTACCACAGAAAATAGTTACGACGACAGAGGCAGCCGCCCGGTATGGGGAACAGGTGATGTGTTATGGAAAATAAAGGATGGAAGTTGGTACGGGTGGCCTGAATATTCTGCCGGAAAATCGCTTACCATGGATGATGAGTTTTCACCTCCGGGCGATAAAAGAGTTGTGCAGATAATAAATAACGTTTCTGCTATTCCTGATCCTGTGGCGATTCTCGGAGTGCATTCTTCTTCTAATGGATTTGATTTTTCATTTGATGCTGATTTTGGTCATGTGGATGAAGCATTTATTGCACAATTTGGTGATATGGCTCCAGGTGTTGGAAAAGTGCTGAATCCCGTAGGATTTAAAGTGGTAATGGTAAATGTAAATACAGGAGTAATTAATGATTTTGCTGTTAATAAAGGTAAGAAAAACGGCCCTGCAACCATGCTTGGGTCAGGCGGAATTGAAAGGCCTGTGGATGTAAAATTTAACAACGATGGCTCAGCATTATATATCGCAGATTTCGGAATAGTGAAAACAGGTGATCAGGGCCCTCAGCCGATGGAAAATACAGGTGTTGTTTGGAAAATATCTAAAATAAAATAACATGAAAAAATTTCTTTTCATACCAATATTTTCTGTGCTATTAATTGCGTGCACCAGCAGGAGATCAATTCCCATTTCCGGTGAACTGATGACAACTGATACGCATGTTTTAAACGGTGAAAAAATGTTTAACGCCAATTGTCAGAAATGCCATCCAGGCGGAGAGGCAGGGTTGGGGCCTGCATTAAATTCTAATCCGGCACCGCGTTTTATAAAAGCTTTTCAGGTGCGTACTGGGTTAGGTGCAATGCCGAAATTCACAAAGGATGAAATTCCAAAAGAGGACCTTAAAGACATAACATTATATCTTCATGAGTTGCGTAAAAAACCTGCTAAGTGAGAATTTTATATGTTATCTATTTCCTCTTAGTGTTCTCTATAAAAACAATTGATGCACAGGACTCCCTAAAAGTGCTTAAAATAATACCATTTCCCAACCTTGGATATTCTCCCGAAACAAGATGGTATATTGGTGGAGTAGCCTTATTTAATATTGATCGTTTTCATGACAGCATTACACGCGTGAGCAATATTAAACCGGAAATAAATTTCACTCAGAATAAACAGGTGATAATAAGCATTAATTTTAATTTATATTCGAAAAGCAATAACTGGGTTGTTTATGGTGAAAATTCATTTTCAAAATTTCCTGAAAATTACTGGGGTATTGGGAATAACACCTCCGAAGAGAATATTCAAAGCTATGAAGCAAACCGAATAGAATTTGAAAATGAATTTCTACACAAAATATTGCCCTCATTTTATGGAGGGATTAAATTCCGATATGAAAATATTTATAATGTTACAGGTACTGGAGAATTTTTATCAGATCCGGGGGTTCAGGGAAACCAGGGTGGTATATCTTCCGGGTTCGGATATAACTTACAGTTTGATACTCGGGATAATATTTTAAATGCAAAAAGCGGAAGCCTGCTAAATTTTTCCAATGTATTTTTTAGTTCTGCAACCGGAAGTGAATTTAATTTTATCAATTATGAGGGTGATATACGAAAATTTATTTCTATTACAGGTGCTGATATTATCGGGATGCAATTAAAAGGTGTATTTAATTCAGGTTTGCCACCATTTAGGATGTTAGCGCTTTTAGGCGGTGATAGCGATATGAGGGGATATTATAACGGTCGGTTCAGGGATAATAATTATCTGAGTATGCAGGCTGAATATCGAAGGTTTATTTGGAAATTTGTTGGCGTTGCTGTATTTGCCGGCGCAGGAAGAGTTGCACCTGATCTGGATTTCGCGATCGCCGGGTTTAAACCTTCCATAGGAGGTGGTTTACGCTTACGCGTTGATAAACAAAATGACATTAATTTGCGATTTGATTATGCCGTAGGTAAAAATTCAAGTGGGTTTTACGTTGCTTTTGGCGAAGCATTTTGATTAAATTTAGGAACTGTATCGTATAAAGTTGCCAAATTACTCCGAACAACAATTAGATTATAAGATTCGTGTACCTGCCTGCCAACTTTGGTAGGTGCACGATTGAACAGCCGAAAGTAATGGATTAGGGGTTTAAAAAAAAGTAGCCACGAAAATGAACAGCCGAAAGTAATGGATAATGGGTTAAATAAAAGTAGCCACGAATGCACGAATGAACAGCCGAAAGGTGGGATGTTTGTTTTATGACATACATTTTTTTATTTGTGTACTTGCGTGACGGCAGTAAGCTTCGTGGCTATTTTTTTCACATATTTAATGCGATGGGTTAATTTTCACATAACGAGGTAAGCGTATTAAAAAGGAAATCTTATGCTACAACAAAAAATCAATTTGTTGTCATCTTTCAATAAAAAATGTAATCTGAGGTATCTTCTTATCCCTTCGCAGCCACTTCCTTTTTCGCCTTTATAATATCCCTGTCGATATTCTCCTGAAAAATAGGAACAAGAGTATCCAAATCAAGAGCACATAATCTGGCAAGTGGATTCTTTAAGGCATAAACACAACCGCAATCGATATCAATTGCCGGGTATTTCATTTCTTTGATATCCTGCTCTATGGTTTGATAGTTTCTGGTCGCATGTCCGTGGATGATGATCTTATTATTGATTTTTTCCGGTTTAATATCATCGTAATAATTTCGGATCCAGAACATATTTTGTGTGTCCTTATAAATGTCCTCCTCTTTGAAGTTAAATCCGGCATGAACGAGAATGTATTTATCCAGTTCAACATGCGTTTTAAGGTTGCGCAAGAAAGTATCGTATTTTTTGTCCAAGCCCTTCAAATCATCAATCCGTTTGTATCCAAAATTCGCAAATGTAGTGGTTCCTCCATTTTTCATCCAATTCTGATATCTCCTCCAATCCCAGCAATAGGGAATAGTTTCATCCACTGCCTGCAGGAAAAGCCATTCATGGTTACCCATTAAAACGGTGATATTATATCCATCTTCTTGCATCTGCATCACAAGGTCAATAACTCCTTTCCCATTAGGCCCGCGGTCGATCAGATCGCCTAAAAGATACAATTCGTCTTCCTTTTTCAATTCAAGCGTAGTAAGTAATGCCATAAAGGTGTTTAGGCAGCCATGTATATCTGATATTGCTATTCTTTTCATTATTGTTCTTTATAAAGCGTATTTAAACATTTAATTTTTACTGTTCCCATCAACTCGTTCGGGAAAGTTTCCTGCAAAGATATTTCTTTTGGCTCATTAGGCAACAGGTCGAAGAAGTTTTCCGAAAGTTTGATTTCGCCGTTGTTGGTATACAGATAGACATTTTTCGCGTAAACATTTGAGGTAATTGTAAGAATCAATGAAAAAGGGTCGAGAGTTTTTTTAAATAGAGGCGCTTCTAAGACCAGATTTTTCGGAGAAACAAAATTGTAAAAAGTTTCAGCAGCTATTTCCTTCCCCTGTTTCAAGCAGACATATAACACCATTTTTTCAGGAAGTGCATCCTGTATAATATCCTGAACTGGAACGGAAGAAAATAATACAGAGGACAAAGGCATTAAATCTACCGGAATGGTCTCCTTTCCTATTATAGTGCCATCTGTTTGCATCAGGATGGATTGGAGCTCGGCGGATATTTCCTCCGTATAGTCATTAACGAGATATGTTTTGATCGAATCATTTTCGTTTACCACACTTATCATTAATGGTTTATACTTTTCTTTAACCGTATAATAACTCGCTTTTCTATTGCCATAATAATCGATAGTGCTCCAACTTGTAACCGGCCAACAATCGTTTAGCTGCCAGAATAAGGTGCCCATACAATAAGGCTTATTTCTTCTGTGTGCTTCAATAGCTATTTGCATTCCTTTTGCCTGTAATAATTGTGATACATAGATATAATCTTCAAATTTTTCCGGAATGATATAATCACGCGACATATATTCTGCAATTGTTTCATAACCGACCGGGTGTTTTTGATGATTTTTTACGGATACGGAATTGATATTTAATTCATTTTCGGGAATAAATTGTTTGAACGAATTATAAACAGGCATTCCCTGAAATCCATACTCGCTCATGAACCTTGGAATTTTATTGTTATACATTTCGAACGGTTCTTTTCCCCACCAAACTCCCCAATAATGACAATCGCCTTCCAATAAACTTTCTGCCCGACCCCAGCCATGAGTAGGAGAGGAGGGGTGATAATTTTTAACGTTTTCATAACGGGTTTCATTTGGAATTGTTCCGGTAAATAATTCCAGATTTTCCATCCATATTTTTTGTGAATCACTTGCTGAATATCCAAATTGATTTTGCCAACCCCAATTATTCCAACCTTCAAAATTTTCGTTATTGCCACACCATAATGCAATGGAACCGGTTTTGTTAATTCTTCGTGTTTGCCCACGAATTTCATTTACATAGGAATTAATATTTTCATGAAAAGGGTACATCGCGCAAGCAAACATGTAATCCTGCCAAACTAATATTCCCAGTGAATCACATAGGGCATAAAAATAGTCAGGTTCATAAATTCCTCCTCCCCAAACACGAATCATATTCATGTTCATGTCTTTTGCTTCCTGCAATATTTTCTGATAATCTTCTTTTTGGAGAGAAGATGGGAAACTACTTAGAGGAATATAATTTGCACCTTTAATAAATATTGCTTCCCCATTTAATTCGAAGGTAAAGGTTTTTCCATTTTGATCAGCAATCTGCTTTAATGTTATATTTCGAATTGGAAAGGTGACCTCTGTAGTTTCAATAATCTTTTTATTTTTTACAATTCTTACCTCAATTGTATAGCGTGGCTGCTGCCCCGAACCATTGCACCACCAGAGTTGCGGGTCTTCTATTACAAATTTAATTAAACAACTCTCCCCAAAACATTCCTGACTAAGTGGATTTATTTGCTTCCCATCATTTTTATTAATTAGTATTATTGCGTATTTGTCAATTTCAGTATAACCAAATGAGGTAATTAATTTTAAATCTATAACAACAGCATTATTTATAACTTTTCCGTGTGCAACAATTGCAGTTTCAATATGCGTTTCGGAATTGACTGCACTTAATTTTACAGGCTTCCAAATTCCGCAGGTCACAAGTCTGGGTCCCCAATCCCAACCATATTGATATTGCGCTTTACGGGTAAATACCCTTTCTTCACCCGGTAATTTTACCGGATAATTGTTCATCAATTCGTTTCCAACCCGCACTGCAGAATTAAATCTGATATATAAAGTATTCTCTCCCTTTTTTAAAAACCTATTGACATATCTATTCCATTCAACAAACATATTATCAGCCTTAAACACTAAAGAATCATTTATATAAACATCGGCATAGGTGTCTAATCCTTCAAAGTTGATTTCAAGGATTTCTTGTTTAATAAATGTCCTGTCAAGATAGAAAGTAGTTTTGTATTCCCAATCTTCACGCTCCACCCATTGCACGAGTTTTTCATTGTCACCATAAAATGGATCCGGAATTATCTTATTTGCAAGAAGATCGGTATGCACACAGCCGGGAACAGTTGCCGGCATCCAACCTGTGGTATCTCCAACCTTGCGGAATACCCAGTTAGAATTTAATTCAATTTCCAATGATTTTTGAGCGGAACTATTTGATATATTAAAAACGGAAACAAAAAGTATGCTAATTAATAATTTCATGTTGGAAATTGATTTGTAATAGCTTTTAATTTTTTTACTTCTTCTGCATCTGTTACAATCAACTTGCTGAAATCATAAATGCCTTCTGGGAAATGATGTGATTGGTTGTCATCTGGTTTTTCATACATTTTGGCAGAGCTGTGAATTTCTTTGCATCCTGTTTCCTTTATTAATTGTTTTGCATTTTCAGCAGTAATTCCTGCGCCCGGCAAAATATCTATTCTGTTTGCTGCAGCTTTAATTAATTGTTTTATTAATGTTGTTCCTTGTAAAACAGAAGCCTGTTGCCCCGACGTGAGTACCCTTTTAAATCCACAATGAATTGCTTCCTCCAAAGCGATAAATGCATCTTGAGTAAGATCAAATGCGCGCTGTAAAGTGCAATGCATGGGTGAGGATAATTCTACCAGTTGTTTATTTCTCGTTACATCTAAAGTGCCATCTTCATTTATAATTCCGAAAATTACATTCTTTACGCCAAGTTCTTTGTTATGTAGAATATCCATTTTCATTACCTCAAATTCTGCATCAGAATAAATAAAATTTCCTCCGCGTGGTCTTATCATAACCACAACATCTTTTGGATCAATGTAGTTAAATGTTTCCATTATTGTTGCATGGGAAGGGGTAATACCACCCTCCAAGTAGGATGCACATAATTCCAATCGGTCTGCGCCTCCTTTTATCGCAGAGAGAACATCCTGAATGCTGAAAACGCAGATTTCTAATTTCATAGGTAGTGCCAAGGGCAAAATTTTGATTGCTGAAATATTATAATTTTCGAAGGTAACTTATTATCTTTAAAATTCAAACAATAATTGTAATTTCATAATATGAAAAACACAAAAATAGCCACCCTTCTACCTTCAAATTCATTAATCATTCTATAAAATAATTATATATGTATAGAATGTTAATTATATTGCTCGTTATTTTCGGATGTGCAAATAATGCGTATAATCAAAAATATGATGTTAATTGGGTTTTTGGTGATAGTGCAGGTTTAAAATTTTTGGAGGATGGAGTAACTGCGCCGTTCAAACCTCAATTCAATCCTTTGAATCATCCGCATCTATATCTGATTCTGATGGTAATATTCTATTTTACTCAGATGCAATAACTGTGTGGAATTCAAATAATGAAGTAATGGAAAATGGTAATGAATTATTTTCTAGTATATTAAGTTACGAAGAAAATACGAGCTGTACACAAGGTTCACTTATATTACCAATTCCTGGAAAGACAAATGAATATTATGTATTTTCACTATCTCCCTTTAACTATGGCCCGGGTTTATCTTATGCAATTGTAGATATAAATTTAAATGGTGGTTTAGGGAAGGTGATTTCCAAATATAATATATTACTCGAAGGCAATTTAACTGAAAAAATGGTGGCAATAAAACACGGAAATGGCAGGGACTGGTGGTTACTATTACATGATTTGTTGACTGATAAATTCTATAAATTCTTGATTACACCTGATGGAATAATAGAGATGAATTTTCAAAATAACGGCAGTGTTTACAACTTTAATGCTTGGTCAAATATTTTTGGCCAATTATGTGTGTCAGAAGATGGAACGAAAATTTGCGCAGGCTCAGCAAACATTGTTGATTTATTTGATTTTGACAGGTGCAGTGGTGAATTGATTAATTGGGTTCCCTTCAATCCTCCATTAATTGAAGATTATTTGACCTACGCTGCATGTTTTTTAGAAACAAATAATTTTTTATATTTAAATTTTGATTTAAAATTGCTTTATCAATTGAATGTTGATTCTGATAGTCCTGATTATGGATTTTGGCATTTAATTTATGAACTAGATAACACCGTTGAATACAGTCTTGGACAACTTCAATTTGGACCGGATAAAAAAATTTATGTCCCAATCTCTTATGTAACAATGGAAGAAGTTTATAGTGGTTTTAATATGAATTTGTCAATTATCAATTCGCCTGATTTTGAAGGTTTATCTTGCAACTTTGATACAGCAACAATAAATCTAGGTGCAACGCGATCATTTATCGGCCTCCCCAACATGCCAAATTACAATCTCGGTGTTCTTGTTGGCAGCGAATGTGATATAATAACATCCGCAATAACTTACTCGGAAAAATTAAATACTTTCTCTATTTTTCCAAACCCTGTTACAAATGAAATTTTTATTAACTGCGAAAATTGCGGAGAGCAATTTTTTGATTTAACCATTCTAAATACTATTGGAGAACAAGTGTTATTCGAAAGAAATATTAATCAACCGATTGATATCTCCAAATTAAATCCGGGGGTGTATCATTTAAATTTATATTCTAACGCTAATATAGTATTTACAGATAAATTAATCATTCTTTAAGATAATTTTTTATGGGTAATGTGTCAATGGTCAGTATAGGAGGGGTAGGGGTTTGTAAAGTTTTTAAGGTTGAGGTTGATAATAAAGTTTTTGGGATGTAAAGTTTAAACATATACTGTCAATAGTAACTATCAGATTTAAACAACACATTAGGAATA
This sequence comes from uncultured Chitinophagales bacterium, assembly GCA_964638865.1. Lineage (GTDB taxonomy): Bacteria > Bacteroidota > Bacteroidia > Chitinophagales > BACL12 > UBA7236. Next base: position 14,110 of record CAZXBG010000016.1, read on the forward strand.
TTATTCGAATAAACCGCATAATTAAAACCGGGCTGTAAACAATATCCTCCAAACTCGCCATTTTTATTTAATGCAATAAATCCGACCTGAAAATCTTTTGTTTTTTCTTTTCTGATCTTTACCATTCTTTCTACGGCAGCTTTGCAGGCTTCGTAGGGAGATTTACCGTTGCGCATAAATTCTACTACCAAATGTGTTCCTGCAATTCGAATTACTTCTTCACCAGTTCCGGTTGCAGTGGCTGCTCCAATTTCATTATCTACATATAATCCTGCGCCAATTATAGGGGAATCGCCAACACGGCCGTGTACTTTATAACTCAATCCACTTGTTGTGCATGCTCCTGATAAATTTCCATTGCTGTCCATCGCTATCATACCAATAGTATCGTGATTTTCAATATTAATAATTGGTTTATACTGCGCAGTTTTTAGCCACTCTTTATATGCTTTAACAGATTGAGGATTTGTATAATCATCTAACGTAAATCCATTTTCTAAAGCAAATTTTTGAGCTCCTGCACCTACCAACATAATATGCGGAGTTTTTTCCATCACCTTTCTGGCAACAGAGATCGGATTTTTTATTTTTTCTAAAAAGGCTACAGATCCACAATTATAATTTTCATCCATGATGCAGGCATCTAAAGTTGTATGTCCTTCTCTATCGGGCAAACCCGCTAATCCCACTGATGTGGAATGCAGATCATTTTCTGCAACTTTTACTCCTGCTTCAACAGCATCCAATGCCCTTCCTTTATTATTTAAAATTGTCCATGCATCTTTATTTGCTTCCATTCCAAAATCCCAGGTAGAAAGCACAATGGGTTTATTAAATCCGATATTTTCTGTTAATTTATTTCCGAATACTTTTTGATTGGAGAGTAATGCTGTTCCAAGTGTAACGGGAATTGCCGTTTTAATAAATTTTCTTCTGGTGGTCATAGTAATAATTTTATCAATATTTTATTCAATCGAAATTTCATCAACAAATAACCAAGGTAAAGATCCAGCGCCGGGATTTCCTTCTGGTATTTTTCCGAAATTTTCAGCAATAACACGCACGTATCTTGTTGCTGATTTTTTAAAATAGATCGTGTTCTCTGTTCTCATGGAATTATTGGTGTCAAAATCTATTTTTCCAACGGACTTGAATTTTTTTCCGTCTTCAGAAATTAAAACCTCCAATGTTTTTGGCGGATATATCCAGCTTAATTTATCCGTTAAAAATCCGGCGGTTACCATAGATATTGAATCCTTATTATCCAGATCAATTGTTGCTTCCAGATTTTTTCCACTAAATCCTAACCAATCTTTTGCCGACCAACCGTTAGTTGTATTAGCTTTAATACCATTCACTAAAGTAAAGGGTCCGTCAGCGGAATATTTTTTGGATGGCTGTACGGCAAGCGTAATTTTAGTACTGGTTGCCTTTGAAATAAATAATTCAATTTTTGTTAAAGGTGCTTCTCCGGATGGTAATTCTAGGTAAGCTTCAAATTTTGGTGAAATATTATTTACCACAATTGGAGCAGTGTATTCCATTAAATCAAATGTATAATCTTCGGGAAGATATTTTCTCAGCATTGTTTTCCCTAAACTGATATTGGAGGATAAAATAAGCAGTAAGGCGCCATCATCTCGCATCGAGGTTTTATATTCTACTTTATAAATAGATTTAGAATAATTACAATTTATTTTTGACAACAGATCAAAATGAATCAATAATCGTTTTAGAAATTCATCATAATTTTTATTTTCTTTTTGACTCCAGAGCACTTCACTAAGTGCAAGTAGCCGGGGCATCAGCATATATTCCACTTGTTCAGGGGTGGAAATATATTCGGTCCATAAATTGGCCTGTGCGCCAAGAATATATTTTTGTTGTTCAGTTGTTAAAACCGAAGGAATAGGTTCATAATGATAAACATCAAATAGGGGAGTATATCCTCCAATCGCAACAGGCTCCGTTGTAGGATCGCTTTGATAATGATCAAAATAACAATGATCACCGGGAGTCATAATAGCAAAATGTTTTTGTTGCGCTGCGGTAATTCCACCATCTTCACTACGCCAACTCATAATAGTTGCATTTGGTGCAATTCCCCCCTCCAAAATTTCGTCCCATCCAATGATCTTTTTTCCTTTGCTGTTCACGAATCTTTCAATGCGTCGGATAAAATAACTTTGTAATCCGTTTTCATTTACCAGGTTACTATCCACAATTAATTTCTGACAAAAGGCGGAATTTTCCCAACGTGTTTTTTCCACTTCATCTCCTCCAATATGAATATATTCACTTGGAAATAATGCCATTACTTCTGTTAAAATATTTTCTAAAAAAGTAAAAGTTTCTTCCTTCGGACAAAATATATCCGGAAATCCACCCCAACCTTTAGCAACGGATAAGTTAGTATCAATACAACCATATTCCGGATATGCAGCGAGTGCGGCGACACAATGTCCCGGCATTTCTATCTCCGGAATTATGGTAATATTTCTCGCCGCAGCATATTTAACGATAAGTTTTATTTCGGCTTGCGTATAAAATCCACCATATCGAATATCGTCATATTTTTGATCGCGGTAATGTCCTACCATACTTCCATTGCGCCAGGCGCCAACTTCCGTTAATTTTGGATATTGTTTTATTTCAATGCGCCATCCCTGATCATCGGTTAAATGCCAATGAAAGGTATTTAATTTATATAGGGCGAGATAGTCAATATACTTTTTTACAAAATCCACAGAAAAAAAATGTCTGGAGCAATCTAAATGCATTCCTCGGTAACCGAATCTCGGATAATCAATAATTTCCATGCAAGGTACCTGATAAGTTTTAGCGGATGGATTTTCTATTAATTGCAACAAGCTCATCAAACCATAAAAAACACCACCTTTATTTTTTCCGGTGATGGAAATAGCATTTTGGGAGATCTTTAATATATATCCTCCATCCGGCAATTGCAAAGTAGAATCATATTGTAAAATTATTCCGCTGAGCTCGCCTATCTGTTTAGTGGCAGTTTTAATTGGTAAATTGTAATAATCAATAAAAAGATCTTTTGCAGCATAGGCGTCAGTATAAGATTTAAAGTCGTTGGCCTGAAAATAAGAGGTGGGCGAAAAAGTGTAGTAACCGGGAAAGGCAGTGGAGGAAACAGGTTCTGGAATTATGGATCTGTTTTGTGCTAAGGAAATTTGAAAACTTACTATAATCAGTATTCCTGTTAATATTTTCATGGTGTGAAATTAGTGAAGTGCAAGGGAAGCACCAATTCCAATAAAGTGCAGATCTTTCTTTTAAAAAGAAGGAATTCTAGTGATAGAAAAAGAAGATGTAATTCCTAAACCTGTAAAATACCGGTACTGAATTGTTTTTCAATTGGAGCATGATCAGCCATTTCAATTCCCATGCTCACCCATTTTCTAGTATCTAAAGGATCAATAATACCGTCAACCCACAAACGCGCTGCCCCGTAATAGGGATCCATTGTTTCGTTGTAATGATTTGTTATTTTGTCAAGCAGTTCTTTTTCCTTTTCCGCTGTAATAACTTCCCCTTTTGCTTTTAAAGATGCTACCTGAATTTGCAATAACACTTTTGCTGCCTGCGCACCACCCATTACCGCAATTTTTGCATTTGGCCATGCAACAATTAACCGCGGATCGTAGGCCTTTCCGCACATTGCATAATTTCCTGCACCATAACTATTTCCAACAATAACCGTAAATTTTGGCACAACAGAATTCGCTACTGCATTTACCATTTTTGCGCCGTCTTTAATAATTCCGGCGTGTTCACTTTTGCTTCCAACCATAAATCCGGTAACATCCTGCAAAAACAATAAAGGAATTTTTTTCTGATTGCAATTCATTATAAATCGAGCCGCTTTATCAGCACTGTCGTTATAAATTACTCCGCCAATTTGTAATTCCCCTTTTTTATTTTTTACTACTTTTCGTTGATTTGCAACAATTCCAACGCTCCATCCATCAATACGCGCATAACCACAAATAATTGTTTTTCCGTAAGTAGCTTTATATTCTTCAAATTCTGAATTATCGGTAAGTCGATAAATTATTTCATGCATGTCGTATTGTTTGGTACTATCCACAGGCATAATACCATAAATATCCACTTCATTTAATTTCGGGTTTACCGATTCTTTTCTGTCAAAACCGGCTTTTGGATTAGCGCCAATTTTATCAACGATATTTCTAATTTGTTCTAAACAAGATTCATCATTCTCCGCAGCATAATCACAAATACCACTTAACTCGGTGGAAGAAATTGCACCACCTAAAGTTTCTGCATCAATATCTTCCCCAATTGCAGCTTTTACTAAATAAGGACCAGCTAAAAATATGCTGCCCGTTCCTTTTACAATAAGCGATTCATCACTCATAATTGGTAAATAGGCGCCACCTGCAACACAACTTCCCATAATTGCAGCAATTTGTGTAATACCCATCGAACTCATGATCGCATTATTCCGAAATATCCTTCCAAAATTCTCTTTATCCGGAAAAATTTCATCCTGCATTGGAAGAAAAACTCCGGCACTATCAACCAAATAAATAATGGGAATTTTATTTTCCATCGCAATTTCCTGCGCTCGCAAATTCTTTTTTCCGGTAATCGGAAACCATGCTCCTGCTTTAACCGTTGCGTCGTTTGCTACAACAATACATTGTTTTCCGGTTATATATCCAATTTTAACTACAACTCCTCCACTCGGACAACCACCATGTTCGGGATACATTTCCCAACCCGTAAAAGCGCCTATCTCAATGCAGGGTTTATCTTTATCAAACAACAATTTTATACGCTCTCTTGCATGCAACTTCCCTTTCTCATGAAGTTTTTCAATCGATTTTTTTCCACCTCCCTCACTTACTTTACCAAGTCGTTGTTTCATGGCGGAAACCAGCAATTTTAAGGAATCTTCATTTTTATTGAATTCTATATCCATATATCAGTAGCAAAAATAAACATTCATAGTGAAGTAGCGAGTTTGGCATCACCCTTCCAAACAGTTCCTTCGTCACTCGCTGCATGGCGCACTCTGTGGTTGACCGAATATTTCCGTTCACCATCCCACAGAATTCATCAATTTTAGTTTACCTTTGCGCCGGGCAAGTCTTATACGACCAGCTCCTGCTGAATCCCCCAGGCCTTGATCGGAGCAAGGGTAGGTGGTCGTAGCGGTGCGATGTAAGCAACTTGCCCATTTTTTTTTCTTGCCTGTTTCCACGGATTATGAAGAGTTTTCCGATCGGAATATTGAATGTGGAAAAAGAATAGGTTTTTTTGCTTTTTCAGATTTTAATTTTACGTTTTCATTCACAAATAACTATATATATGAAGTTTTTTATTGATACCGCTGACCTGAACGAAATAAAAGAGGCAGCAGCTTTGGGAATTTTAGACGGAGTTACCACAAATCCGTCGCTGATGGCAAAAGTGGGCATTACCGGTGCCGATAATATTAAAAAACACTACGTAGATATCTGCAATATTGTGGATGGCGACATTAGTGCAGAGGTTATTTCAATAGATTTTGACGGTATGGTTGCTGAAGCAAAAGAATTATCTGCTTTACATCCAAACATTGTAGTTAAAATTCCAATGATTGTGGAAGGTATTAAAGCAATAAAATGGTGCACAGATAATGGTATCAGAACAAATTGCACTTTGGTATTCTCCGCAGGACAAGCAATTTTAGCAGCAAAAGCCGGTGCAACTTATCTTTCTCCCTTTATTGGAAGAGTGGACGATATGAATTGGGATGGCGTTAATCTTATTGAACAAATAGTGCATATTTATCGCGTTTATGGTTTTGAGACAGAAGTTTTAGCCGCATCTATCAGAAATCCATTACATATAGTGCGTTGTGCAGAGGTAGGTGCTGATGTGGTAACATGCCCGCTAAGCTCCATTATGGGTTTATTTAAACACCCATTAACCGATCTTGGTCTGGCTCAATTTCTTGCAGATTACAAAAAAGGAAACAGTTAAGAAAAATATTGTGTAAAAACCATAATGCCTCTTTTGTAAAGAAGAGGCATTTTTGTTTTGTATTTGATGCAATTTTTTTAAATTTAATGCGTTTTACTTAATAAATCAAAAATATTTTATTAAATATGAAAATGAAAGGAATCGTTGTAACCCTGATCACCACATCAATTTTTTCTTTTCAAACCTTAATTGCCGCATCACCTGATGGTGCAGACACCAGTTTCAAAAAAGACAACCCGAATTTACTGTACACCACACGCGATTTTTATATCAATCTCGATCCGGATTGTTACAGTTCAAATGTGTGTTTGCAAGATTTTTTTCTCGTGCTCACTTTTAATGTGGGAATGAATTCTTCGCAGCAAGTAAAACAGATCGGCTTTAAAGATGCAGCACTCGAATTTTTCTCCAAGGGAAAAACGGAGAAGACCTTCGTAAAACAAACATTTAAAAAATACGAATATGTTTCAGCGGAAGAGGGATGGAATGTAAAGGTGGTGTTTTATCCCGATAAACCCGCCAATGCAGTAACTCCGGCTGTTAATAAATTCGAATTCAATGGCGTTGTAAAACAGAATTCCATTTCGGGAACGCTTACCTTTTATTCAAAAACGGAACAAACTGTGGTAATGTTAAATTGAAATAAAAATAATCAGAAACAAACAATAAAAAGGGTGCAGAAAGTATTTTCTGCACCCTTTCATTTTATCATAAATAGTTTAAAACGCAAACAGCGTTTTTTCAATAATGGCGAGACATTCCCTTATCTGTTCCTCATTAATAACAAGCGGCGGAGCAAATCGGATCTTATCACCGTGGGTTGGTTTAGCGAGTAGTCCATTTTCTTTCAATGCCAAACAAAAATCCCATGCCGATTTTCCATTATAACTATCCTCTACAACAATCGCATTCAGCAATCCTTTTCCTCTCACGATTTTAATATATTCGTGATGGAAAGCAAGAAGGCCGTCACGTAAGATCTTTCCCATTTTTTCCGCATTTTCCGCTAGTTTTTCCTCCAGCAAAACCTCTATGGATGTTATTGCAACGGCACAAGCAAGTGGATTTCCTCCAAAAGTGGAACCGTGTTCACCTGGTTTGATAGTTAACATGATCTCATTATCTGCTAAAACAGCACTCACCGGCATAGTTCCTCCACTTAAGGCTTTGCCGAGAATTAATATATCGGGACGAACATTTTCATGGTCGCATGCAAGCATTTTACCTGTTCTTGCTAATCCGGTTTGAATTTCATCCCCAATAAACAAAACATTTGCTGCCTTGCACATAGCATAAGCATTTGCAAGATATCCTTCCTCCGGAACAAAAACTCCCGCTTCACCCTGTATGGGTTCCACGAGAAAACCGGCAACATTTGTATCTGCCAAAGCTTCGGATAAAGCCTGGAGATTATTATATTCAATTATCTCATATCCAGGCATATAGGGGCCAAAACCAGCAGTAGAATCAGGATCACTGCTAAAAGAGATGATTCCTGTTGTTCTTCCATGGAAATTACCGGAACACACCAATATTTTGGCATTGTGTGGTGTAATTCCTTTAACATCATAACCCCATCTTCTGCAAAGTTTTAGCGCCGTTTCTACTGCCTCGGCACCCGAATTCATAGGAAGTAATTTATCGTAACCGAAAAGTTTGCACATAAACTCTTCATATTTACCAAGCAGGTCATTATGAAAAGCACGACTTGTTAAGGTGAGTTTTTGCGCTTGTTCCGTTAGCGACTGTATGATGCGGGGATGGCAATGGCCTTGATTTACAGCACTGTAAGCACTTAAAAAATCAAAATATTGCTTGTCGTCTACATCCCAAACATAAACGCCCTTTGCTTTGGAAATAACAACAGGCATGGGATGGTAATTATGTGCTCCAAAATTTTCTTCCCGGGTAATAAAGGATAACGATTTATCGGAAATGGATTCAGTTAATAACATATTAAACAAATTAAAAATGAATTGTATATATAGATTTGTAATACAGGTAATATCTACCTAAAAGTAAGGGAAAAACGGAAAAAGTGAATTACCTCACGAGTGATCGAGAAAATCGAGGTTCATATCTAAAAAACAGAGTTTCATAACACAAAGATAATCCGAATTAGGCAGCAAAACAAGTAGCTAAATTTTTAAGGGAAAAAGGTCAAACGTCAATTTGAAAGTTTTTTTTGAATTTGAATTTTCAGTTCAGACAATTATAGCGATATTTTACACCGGAAATGAGGCATTTCGTAAAATAAATGAATTTGGGTGTTTCAACTGCTGTTATCTTTAGCTTCATATTGATTTGATATCTAAAATCCAATTGTGTTTACCTATTCCAAAGGAGACCATTAGTTAATACTATAAAATGAATTTCAGGCATGATAAAGAAAAATAGTTTAATAGCCTATTCGGGTGCAGCATGCACATTTATTCTTTTTGCAAACTCAATAGATGCGCAGGTGATTTATACTGATATAGATCCTGACAAAATAGTTATGAATGATGATGAATTCAGTATGGATCTGAATGGAGATTTGTCAACCGACATCATTTTTAAAGGAGATCAATTTTTGTCCTTCACTTCCGGGGAAGTATTTTCCACCCAACTTTTTTATATTAATAATTATATTTCCCTAATATTTTTAGATTCATTTATTCCCAGACCTGAAATTTTACATTTTGGTGATGTAGTAGGGTCATCAGATGATTTTACAGATGCAAACATGCTGAATATTTTCGGAGGAATAGGACATTTCGATTACTTCGATTCCGATATTGATTATTTAAGTGGAACAAGTTGGGTTGGAGAAGAATCAATCATTGGATTTAGAATGTACATTGGTGCAGAAGCGCATTATGGTTGGATACGTTTGCGATTGGATCATCCGGGCGGACCAGGCATGCCTTATTTAATTATACAGGATTATGCATTTAATGAAACGCCCGACGAACCGATGGAAGTAATTACATTTTCTGCGGATTTTGCAACAGATCTTGCATTAAGTGACATTGGGGAAAGTAATACTGCAGTTGATCTTCAATTGTATTTTAATAAAGCGGAAGACGAAAGTACACTCAGCAGTTACCGAGTTATTTTATTTACTGGTGATACACCTTCTCTCGAAAGTGCAATAACACTTGATCCGGAAAGATTTACTGAAGTAATACCAACTGGTGATAATATCACGATTTCCTTCAATGCTTCAACACTTGATGTGGATGGTTTACCTCTTGCACCGGATATCAATTATAAAGCGATCGTTTTATCTGTTGCTGATTCCGTTACAGTTATGGTTAATGCACTTTCTACGGTTTCAAATACTCTAAAATTCGAATTGAAGGAAACATCTCCGGTATTTTATTTGACTATGGTTGATATTCTGAACGACGAATCTATTTCTGATTTTAAGATAACTTTTAATCATGAAATTGCAGAATACGGAATTGCAGAATACCGCGTTATTATCTCGGAAAGTGATACAATGAATTTAGAACAATTGTTAACATTCGGTTCTGAATATTATCAAAGTGTGACTCCTGCCGGATCCTATTTATATGAAATATTTATGGATGCATCTAAAAAAATATATACAGATGATGATCCCGTGTTTTTTAAAAGATATTATGTTTATGTTATTGCAATGCCGGATATGGTGCAAACTAGTATTGCATCTTTAAATGCGGAAGAAGACGGTTGTGTTTATTTACTGCCATCTTTTTTGGGAATACCATTGATTTATAATTCCGCGCTTACGGCAACTATTGAGGATATAAATGTGCAATTCGAACAGTTTTATAGTGAGAGTTATCTGGAACTCTATAGAATTGTAGTTGTAAAAGAAACAGACTATCCTTTTTTTGATAATACCGATGCATTGTTTCTTCCTGCCAATTCTTATTTGGATATATTGCCAACCGGTAGCGATATCAATATAAATTTTCCGGTTTATTTTCGTGATATAAATGGAGTTCCTGTCGCCCCCGGTCAACCTTACAGGGTTTTTGTTTTATTAAAATCTGAACAGATAGTTGATTATTATTCACTATCAGATGTTTCAGAACCATTTATTTTATCAGAATCAGTAGCTATTTCTGATGTTCAAAACATAATAGAAATCTTTTCAGTAAATAATTTTTTGCATATCCAATCAGACAATATCCAAAACAAACAACTAACCATTACAAATAATCTGGGTGCAATCGTTTTTACATCACAATTTGAAACAAAAACCGTTGAAATCGACCTTAATTTTCTGTCGGCAGGAATTTATTTTGCCGTTTTGGAAGAAGGTGAAACCCGGCAAAAGTATAAAGTTTTGATCGCCCATTAATTTTTAACTCAAAAGTCCCTTTTTCCATATCATTCCCATTTCTTCCTGTTGTAGGGCGGTTTTAACGGAAGTTAGACCAAATAAATCACATATTTGGCTAAAAATGCATGTTATAAAGAACATTTTGATATAATTTTGCATTATAATTTAAACAAACCGAAATAATTGAAAAAATCACATATTATTTTGCTCCTGCTCATCGCAGTTACCATTGGTGTTTTTGCCTCTAAACTCGGTAATGTGAGTTCTTATTCCAGTTATGAGGATGCCATTGGAAAAGAGGGTTCCACAGTGCAACTCATCGGCACTCTGGCGAAGTCGCATCCGGTTAACTACGATCCGGTAAAGGATCCAAATTCATGGTCCTTTCATTTAACCGATCGTGATGGAAAAGAAATTGAAGTGGTATGTTTCGACGATATGCCCCGTGATTTTGAAAAAAGTGATCAGATCGTACTAACAGGTGCGATGAAAGGAGAAACGTTTTATGCAGATGATATGCTCGTTAAATGTCCTTCCAAATATGTAGAAAACGAAATTAAAAAATAAGGGAACAGATACATGGACGAATTAACGCATCAGCATGCTGTTCAAACTATAAATCCGTTTTTCGGACAAGTCGGACATTTATTTGTAATTATCGCTTTTATCGCGGCCATATTTGCTGCGGTTTTTTATTTCTTGTCTGTTCAGTCAAAAAATGATATTGACAAACTGCAAAGAAGAAAAATTGCCCGCTCCTTTTTTATCGGACATGGTTTCTCTGTAATAGGTATTGTTGTTACATTATTTATCATGATATTCAACCATCATTTTGAATATCATTATGTGTGGTCGCATTCTTCCACCGATCTGCAAATGAAATATGTACTTTCCTGTTTTTGGGAAGGGCAGGAGGGAAGTTTTTTACTGTGGAGTTTCTGGCATGTAGTATTGGGAACGGTGTTGCTGTTCCGCGCCAAAAAATGGGAAGCACCAGTTATGGCAGTTGTTTGTTTAATGCAGGTTTTTCTCATGACCTATTTATTGGGAATTTATATCACCGATACCGTGCATATTGGAAATTCGCCCTTTATTTTATTAAAGGATAAACTTACCACAGACCCTGTTTTTTTATTTTCAGATTATATGCGTTTTATTCCGGATGGAACAGGATTGAATGCATTGTTACAAAATTATTGGATGGTAATACATCCACCGGTTTTATTTTGCGGATTTGCTGCTATTACAATTCCATTTGCATTTGGTGTAGCAGGTTTATGGACAAAAAAATATACCGAATGGGTTAAACCTGCAATTCCTTACGCATTATTTGCCGGAATGGTATTGGGTACAGGTATATTAATGGGAGGAGCATGGGCTTATGAAGCGCTGAGTTTTGGAGGTTTCTGGGCTTGGGATCCGGTGGAAAATGCTTCGCTTATTCCATGGCTGATTATGGTTGCAGGTTTGCATAATCTCGTGATTGCGAAAGCCACGGGACATGCAATGCGATCTAGTTTTGTTATGATTTTCCTCTCCTTTTATTTTGTCTTATATTCTTCTTTTTTAACACGTAGCGGAGTTTTAGGTGATACAAGTGTACACGCTTTTGTAGAAGAAGGATTGACAAATCATCTCCTCTTATTTTTATTTGTGTTTATTTTAATCTCACTTATACCATTAATCAGAAACTGGAAAAAAATTCCGGTGAAAGAAAAAGAAGAATCATTATCCTCAAGGGAATTCTGGATGTTCGTGGGTTCGTTGGTTTTATTATTTGCCGGAATACATGTGATATTTTTTACTTCAATTCCTGTTTATAATGTTTTATTCGGACATATTAATGATCTGTTAGGAACTTCACTTCCTTCTGACATGAGTAAGCCGGAAGATGAAATTCATTTTTATACCGGTGTGCAAATATGGGTTGGGATATTAATTGCCATGCTTTCTGCCTTTGCACAATATTTAAAATATAAAGCATCGGAAACCAAACAATTTTATCGCAGTATAGCATCCTCTGTAATTTTTGCACTCGCTGCAGCAATAATAAGTTCTATTTTATTAGATAAAATTTGGCATATCACTTCAGATCGCGGAATTTTTCATTTAGTAACAAAATATTCGATATTATTTTTTGCGGGATGGTTTTCGTTGATAGCAAATTTCCAATATTTGGTTCGGGTGTTAAAAGGTAAAATAAAAGTTGCAGGTGGTGCTATTGCACATATTGGATTTGCTGTTTTATTATTGGGGATATTAATTTCGAATGCTGGTCAAAGAGTTATTTCCGAAAACACCTTTGGGGTTAGTTTTACCGGTGAGGGAATGGATAATACTTTTCAGCGCGAAAATGTTCGGTTGATAAGAAATGCTCCATTGCCACTGCAGAATTATTTAGTTACCTACTTAGGGGATAGTGTTTCAAATGAAGCTACTTACTATAACTTATTGTTTAGAAAAATTGATCCTGAAACTCAAAAAGTGGAACAGGAATTTATGTTGCATCCATATTTATTAATGGACAAAAAAATGCAGCAATTAGCTCCTAATCCTGATACGAAACATTTTTTAACTTACGATGTATTTACGCACGTTACATCACTACCGGGTGAAGGATCAAAAAATGCAAAACCGCAGGTAACTGTTGACACCGTTTCTATAGGTGATACTATTAAATTTAATACCGGTTATTTTGTTTTAAATGATGTTTCAAGATATATTGGTTCTAGCGATTCGATTGGCGCAGGAGCTCAACTTTCTGCTCATGTAGGATCTGCAAATGAAAAACTGGAGGCGCAGTATATTTTATCGATGAACGACAGCACGGTAATGCAAGGCACTGCAACAACACAAATTGCAAATGTGAGTATCACATTCAGCGGCATACTACCGGCCCAACAACAATTTATTTTCACCACTACCGATAGTACTTTAAATGATGATTGGATCGTAATAAAATCTATTATATTTCCAATGATTAACCTGGTTTGGATTGGAACAATCGTTATGGCACTTGGATTTTTGATCAGTTTAATTAAAAGAACCAGAGATAATAAAATTTCGAAGAATACATGAAGCCCGGTATAAAAAATATTTCTATAATAGGTGCCGGAAATGTCGCATGGCATTTGGGAAATGCATTTGCAAAAGCGGGAATTAAAATAAACCATATTGCAGGTAGAGATCACGATAAAACAAAACAACTTGCCGAATTATTGGGTTCTAAAAGTTTTGGTGCCTTAGAAGAGGAAATTCCGGAATCTGATCTTTATCTTTTGGCTGTGAAGGATGATGTTATCAGAACGGTTTTTGAAAAAATTTATAAAAAAGGAAGATTTATTGTACATCTTGCAGGTGCCATAGAGGGCAACATTTTGGCAATGCATAATAATAACTACGGAGTTATTTGGCCAATGCAAACACTTACAAAAAATAATGATATTGATCTGCAACATACCTTAATTGCAGTCTCCGGTAATTCGCCGGAATATCAATTAATGTTAAAGGAGCTTGCATCCAGGATTTCGTCGCGAGTAATAGAAGTAAGTGATGGTCAAAGAGCAATCATGCATTTATCTGCAGTGTGGATTAATAATTATACAAATCATATGTATGATATTGCCTATAATTTGTTAAAGGAGAATAATTTATCCCTCGAACTTTTTTATCCGTTAATGGAGGAGCATTTAACAAAAATAAAAGAAATAGCGCCTGATCAGTTGCAAACCGGTCCTGCTATTCGCGGCGACATGGCAACTCTGGCGAAACATAAAAGCATGTTGAATAATCATAAGGATTGGAAGGAGTTATACGCTACCTTGGCTAAAAGCATCTTGCACAAATACATAAATAAATAATTATTATTTTACATTCAGGTTATGGTTACTATAAAATATATTTTTGAGGATGGAAGTGAGGAAAAACAGATCGAGATTGATGCCGGTCATACCGTACTCGAAGCTGCATTATTGAATGATATTAAATTAAATCATAATTGTGGTGGAGTTTGTGCATGCAGTACTTGTCATGTTTATATTGAAAAAGGTATGGACACCCTACCCGAAACTACTGAAAAAGAAGAAGATTTTATTGATCGTGCCCGTGATCCAAGATTGAATTCGCGTTTAAGTTGTCAGTGCGATCTGATGGAAGACGATACTTATATAGAAGTAATTGTACCTGATCAATCTACTATTATAGCATCATAATTATTTAACATTATTCGTTCATACTATGAATCATTTTGAAGAACCTCCAATTTATTGGAACGACCATGAAGATATTGCCCTTAAATTGCACGAACGTTTTGGTGACGATTTCGGAGAATCGAAAATTTACAGAATTCGTTTTACCGAATTGATTGAATGGGTGCTCGAATTACCCGATTTTAAAGGCACCCGGGAAGAATGTAACGAAGGACATCTGGAAATGATTCAAAGTGCCTGGGTGTATGAATGGAGAGATGCGAGGAAGTAGGGGGCAGTGGCAGTAGGCAGTAGGCAGATTGTCAATCCGGAGACGGGAACCAGTGGCAGTAGGCAGATTGTCAACCCGGAATTAAGAACTTTGAACCCAGAACTTATAACTTACCAATGCAACATTGGCTAAAACTCATACGACCTATAAACCTGCTCTTGCTTGCGGCAACTATGTACTTTATAGATGCATTTGTTTTGCAACCCAATTTTAATACCTATGGAATAACATTTATACTGACTGAATTTCAATTCTTTTTATTAGTGCTTTCTACTGTCATGATCTGTGCTGCAGGATATATTATTAACGATTATTACGATGTTGAAATTGACAGCATTAATAAACCGGAGAAACAAATTATAGGAAAATACATCAAACCACAAAAAGCTTTTACTGCGTATTTAATTTTGAGCGGAACAGGGTTGGCAATAGGAGCATATTTAAGTATTGCCATTGATTTCTGGAAACTTACAACGTTGTTTGTTATCGCAATTTTTTTATTGTACTTTTATTCCGCTTCCTTCAAACGCACTCCATTACTTGGTAATATCATTGTAGCATTTCTGGCGGGTTTAAGCGTTTTATTAATTCTTTTTTTTGAACCAAGTTTATATCGTCTCGCTCGTCCTGCTGATTATTTTATTGCCGGAATGGTTACCAAATATATTATTGGCATTAGTGTTTTTGCCTTTACACTTACTGTAGTAAGAGAGGTAGTGAAAACAATGGAAGATGTGGACGGAGATAAAAAAATGGGTGCAAAAACAATTGCCGTAAAATGGGGGATGAAAACCTCAAAAGTGATCTCTGTTATTTTTATTTTATTTACTATCCTGGCCTTGTTGTATATTTTATTGCAAGTATTAAACAGTGATACCAAGGTCTATTTCTACTACCTGAATGCACTAAATTTATTTTTGTTATTTATTGCTTTCAAAATAATTTCCGCAAAAACAAAAGTTCAATACTCCGGTATAAGCACCTTAGTAAAAGTAGCCATGCTTATTGGAATTTGTATCATGCCATTATATTATATTCTAGAATTTTAACCTATGCAAATTAAATTAGCCTCAGGTTCGCCACGCAGAAGTCAATTGCTAAAAGAAGCAGGATTTGCATTTGAAATTCTGAAAATTGATGTGGAAGAATCTTTCCCGGAATCGATACCCGTAAATGATGTTCCTTTATTTCTGGCCCAAAAAAAAATGTTTGAGGCAAACAAAAGCAGGAGTGAGGATGATATTATCATTACTGCCGATACTGTTGTAATTCTTGAAAACAAAATCATAAATAAACCCTTAGATGAGGCCGATGCAATTGCTATCTTAACAGACCTTTCCGGAAAAATGCATCTTGTTGTATCCGGAGTTTGTATCGCAACTTCCACGCACCAATATGATCTGGAAGTAACTACAAAAGTTTATTTTGACAGTATGAATGAAGAAGAAATAATTTATTATGTCAAAAACTTTCAACCCTTCGACAAAGCCGGAGCCTACGCTATTCAGGAATGGATTGGAATTAATAAAATTGTAAAAATTGAAGGCGATTATTACAACGTAGTAGGATTTCCAATGAGCAAAATATATCCCATTCTTACAACTTTAATGGAAGGTTGATGAAATTGAACAGTGTGCAGACAGCAGTGAGCAGTGGGCAGTTTGTAAAAGTGGAGCTATTTCCTCCATAATAAACTATTTCAATCACTAAAATAGTCGCAGTCGCAGTGTGCAGTGAGCAGTTTGTCAAAGTGGAGCTGTTTCCTCCGTAGTAAACTATTTCAATCACTAAAAAAGTCACAGTCACAGTGGAAAGTGTGCACTCATCTTGTAACAACACATTTCAGTCCATGCGAAAAAACCCTCGAACATCCTCGCCCCTTTCGAAGCCATCAACTCCATCATTTTAGATACTGACAATCTCCCTAACACTATCCACCAATACATCAATCTCTTCCATCGTATTATAATAATGCGGAGAAATACGCAAAGCAGCTTCCACATGTTTTTGATTAAAATCCATTAACGCGAATTTTTTTGCGGCAGCTCCTACATTAATATTTTTTTTTACCAATTGGTTTTTTAATTCAAATACATCGTAATTATCTGTAGTTAAGGAAATAATAGCTGATAAATTTTTCCCCTGATCTAATAATCGCACACTAGGAATAGCAGATAATTTTGTTCTGGCATAAGAACATAAAATTTTATTTCTTTCCGCTATGGAATCAATTCCCACATTTAATATATAATTAATGGCAACAATTGCACCCATTTGAATTGCATACGACATTTCCGTCAACTCAAATCTTTTTGCGTCAGGTAAATGCTGATAAACATTATCCTCAATCCAATCTGCTCCGCGCATATCAATAAACATCGGTTCTAATGACCGGGTCAACATTTTATCCGAAACAAATAGAATTCCTCCGCCTCGGGGTCCGCGCATAAATTTGCGTGTTGCAGCAGCTAAAAAATCACATTTTATTTTCGAAGTATCAACATTTATTTGTCCTACACTCTGACATGCATCCACAATATAGATTACATCTTCCTCAGAACAAATATTGCCAATTTCTTCCACAGGTTGTATCATGCCGGTATTATTTGGAACATGCGTAACAGCAACTAAAACAGGACGATGTTTTTTAATCAATTCAGAAACCGAGTTTACATCAACCTCCCCAATTTCCGTATTTTCAGCCCTGATTATCTGAACACCAAACCTTTTTTGCAGCGATAAAAATTGTATCTGATTGGAAACATAATCGTTTAGCGTAGTGAGAATAATATCTCCATTTTTAAATGGAATTGCAGAAAGTGCTTTAATATAGGAATCAGTTGAACTGCTTGTAAATGCAATGTTTTCTGCTTTGCAATTTAAAAGTTTTGCAGCGGAAGTATAAAAGGTATTTAATTCCTCCGCTTTTAGTGCAGCATATTCATAACCACCCGTAAGCGATTCTTCCCCGATAAAGTTTTTAACTGCATTAACAACAGATTGAGGAGGTAATGAACATCCGGCATTATTAAAATGCATTTTAGAGCGACAACCCGGAGTTTCACTGCGCAATAATTCAATATTCATAAAGAATTAAATTTAAAATAAACCGAATAGTTCGGTGTTCACACGTTGAATAACATCACTTAGATCTTCGTTATTCTCTGCAAAATTGCAATGGTCAATATCAATTACCAACAATTTGCCGTGTTTATATTTGCTTATCCAGGCTTCGTAATATTCATTTAATCGACGCAAATAATCAAGACGTAGATTATCCTCATACTCACGACCTCTCTTTTGTATCTGATTAACAAGTGCGGGAATAGATCCACGCAAATAAATTAAAAGATCAGGGGGAGAAATTAAGGAGGTAATGGAATTAAATATTTCCGTATAATTTTGAAAATCTCTTGTGCTCATTAATCCCATTGCGTGTAAATTCGGAGCAAATATCTGTGCATCTTCATATATGGTTCTATCTTGCACAACAGTTTTAGTTCCTTTTTGAATTTCAATTATTTGTTTAAATCGCGAATTCAAAAAGTATATCTGCAAATTAAAAGCCCATCTCGGCATATCCTGATAAAAATCATATAAATAGGGATTATTCTCCACGTCTTCATAATGTGTTTCCCATCCAAATTGTTTTGCAAGTAATTGAGTGAGCGTTGTTTTTCCTGCGCCTATGTTTCCTGCTACTGCAATATGTTTAATTACTTTTCTATCAGGATCTTTCGGAGTGTTGTGGGAAACTACTTTTATCTCCGGTTCCTTTTTCACACTTTTCGTGTTTGATTTAATTTCTTCTGCCTTTTTAACTACCGTTTTTTTTGCAGCAGGTGCAGCTATAACAGGAGTAGTTTTTTTTATTGATTTGGTTGATTTTGCCATTTCTTCTTAGGTTGTGGGTATTCAATTTTAGGTTAAAGTTGATTGAAGGGTACTAAACTTGTGTTGCGGGAGTTAAAAGTAGTTAATTCCCATTATTTTTCGCACTTCGTTGATATTTTTTTGCGCATTTTCTCTTGCTTCTTCTCCACCGCGTTTCACAACCGCGCCCAAATACGCCTCATCCTCTATCAGGGAATTGATCTTTTGGCGAATGGGAGAGATGTAAATGATCATATCTTCCGCCAATTGTTTTTTCATATCCCCGTAACGAATTGTGCAATTATTGTAATTACTTTCAAAATGTTGAAGGGTATCATCAGCACTTACAATTTTCATCAAAGCAAAAACATTTTGGATTTCCTGCGGTTTTTCCTGATTCATTTGTGTTGGTCCGCCATCCGTTTTTGCTTTCATTATTTTTTTGCGGATACTTTCATCCTCCTCATTTAAAAAAATAGAATTTCCTTCACCGCCCGATTTGCTCATTTTGATAGAGCCATCTAAACCCGGCACCTTTATCAATTCCTCCCCAAAATTATAAGCAACAGGTTCCGGAAAAAAGTCCACTTCAAAACGTGAATTAAATCTTTTCGCAAAATTTCTCGTCATCTCTAAATGTTGTTCCTGATCTTTTCCAACCGGAACTTTGTGCGCTTTGTGAATTATAATATCAGCAGCCATTAATACTGGATACGTAAGCAAGGCTGCATTAATATTTTCCTGGTGCATTTTTATTTTCTCCTTAAAGGTTGCAACTTTTTCTAACTCACCTTTATAAGCTAAAGTATTTAATAATAAATATAACTCCGGAATTTGAGGAAGATCACTCTGCACATATATTACCACCTTGTCCGGATCTAAACCACAAGCAAGATAGGTTGCAACGGTCTGTTTCACCAATACTTTTAGTTCAGCAGGATTATTATGCGTTGTAAGGGAATGATAATCTGCGATAAAAAAGTATCCCTTTATTCCCTTATCTTCTCCCATACGCACGTAATTGCGCACTGCTCCATAATAATTTCCAAGGTGAAGTATACCGGTGGGTCGGGTTCCACTCACAACAATTTCCATGCGGCGAAAATAGAAAAAAGATACCGTAAGTTTGAAGAAAAAGGCATTTGATTCCAGAGTTTCACGAATTTCTTTATTAACATTCCTCAAACTATGTTTATTTGCCTTCGCTGCTCAGCTCAATAAAAAATTGCAGTAACTTTATGCCATGAAAGTGGATAAAGCACTTGTTGATAAACTGGCAAACTTGTCGAAACTCGAATTTGATGAAAACGAACAAACTGCCATTGTAAAAAATTTATCGGATATGCTCAACTTTGTTGGCAAACTCGATGAAGTGGATGTAGAAGGCATTGAACCACTAATTTATATGAATGCCGACACCAATGTTATGCGCCCCGATGAACCACACATGGAGATCACTAAGGAGGAAGCGCTTAAAAATGCACCTTTAGCAGACAGCGATTATTTTAAGGTACCAAAAGTTTTAAGAAAAAAGTAACATTTTACCTGGTTTACACATCATAACCTAAATATTTATTCAATAATACAGGACTCAGAATTATAAAAAATAGTAAATGGCGCAAGAAATAATAACCTTATCAAACATCCGAAAAACCTACGACCTTGGAAGGGTTAAAATTGAGGTTTTGAAGGGCATTAATGCTGTGATAAACAAAAATGAATATGTTGCCATAATGGGACCTTCCGGCTCAGGAAAAAGTACAATTATGAATATTTTAGGGTGCTTGGATAAACCTACATTAGGAAACTATGTATTAAACGGCACCGATGTCAGCAAAATGAATGATGATGAATTAGCCGAAGTGCGCAACAAGGAGATTGGGTTCGTATTTCAGACTTTCAATTTACTTGCGAGATTGAGCGGAGTAGAAAATGTGGCTTTACCGTTGATCTATGCGGGCTTTAAAAAATCAGAACGCACTAAAAGAGCGGAGGAAATTCTCAAAGCAGTTAATCTCGGCCACCGTATGAACCATAAACCCAATGAGTTATCAGGTGGAGAACGTCAGCGTGTTGCTGTAGCAAGAGCTTTGGTAAATAATCCTTCCATTATTCTTGCAGATGAGCCAACCGGAAATCTCGATACTAAAACGAGTTACGAAATAATGGAACTCTTCGAAGATATTCATAAAAAAGGCAATACTGTTATTATTGTTACGCACGAGGAAGACATAGCACGTTATGCTCACCGCATAATCCGTATCAGAGATGGTCAGATAGAACGCGACGAGATTAATGCCAACAAGTTAGATCCCAGTGAATTAAGAAAACAGTTAGTGTAATTTATACACTAAGTAGTTTCTACCTTTTATCTCAAAACTTTATCTTTATCCCATGAAAATTTATACCAAAAAAGGCGATTCCGGGGAAACTTCCTTAATAGGAGGTACTCGTGTTCCAAAACACCATCTCCGGGTAGAAGCATACGGTTCAACAGATGAACTGAATGTATATGTTGGTTTGATAGCAGACCAGAAAATTGATACCGGTTATAAAAACGTTTTAAGTGAGATACAGGATATTCTATTTACAATTGGCGCTTCCCTTGCTTCCGATCCTGAAAGATCAAAAATGAAGATTCCGGACCTGAAAGAAGAAGATATCACTTTACTCGAAAATGAAATAGATGCAATGGAAGAAAAATTACCGGAACTTCAAAATTTCATACTTCCCGGCGGACATACCATCGTTTCATTTTGTCATTTAGCCAGAGTTGTTTGCCGTCGCACGGAAAGAATTGCAACACATTTGGCCGAAACAGATTTTGTTGCTCCACTTGTTATTCCCTATCTCAACAGGTTAAGTGATTACCTCTTCGTTTTATCGAGAAAACTCGCAAAAGATCTCGAGGTAGATGAAATTGCGTGGAAACCTCGGGAGAACATATAAAATAGTGGCATAAGGCCGGTGAAAGTATTTCACTAAATTAGAGCTTAATTTCATTTGAAGTCTGTGGTAAAATAAAATGAATTTTTGATTAAAAACGGCATCTGATTCCGGGTTTAATAAAAATGTATAAATTCAATTTTTAGATTTTACATTGCTTTTACCTTTTCACGTGCATTTTTTGCAATTATTGCTTACACGATAGTATCAACATCCTAAATCCGAGGTTCCGGGCCTCATTTAGCAACTATTTTCACATTTACCATAAATTGTTTGCAATAAAGCTTGGAAAAGAGTAAAAAAAATCTATTTTTGCGCCCTAATTAAAAAAGAGGTTAAAATATGTATTGGACACTCGAACTTGCATCATATTTGGAAGATGCTCCATGGCCTGCTACAAAGGATGAGTTGATTGACTATGCCATTCGTTCAGGAGCACCTATAGAAGTAATTGAAAACTTACAGGAACTCGAAGATGAAGGGGAATTTTATGAAGGTATTGAAGATATCTGGAGCGATTATCCCACCCACGACGACTTTTATTTCAATGAAGACGAATATTAATAAGGTATTCCTATCAAATCGAAAAATCCCGCCAAAAGCGGGATTTTTTGTTGGAAAAGTTTTTTTGTCATCAATTTAGATATAGCAGCTCACGAAATGAGTAATGAGTAATGAGTAATGAGTTTTCATCCAAGT
>CAZXBG010000017.1:0-35794 GCA_964638865.1 uncultured Chitinophagales bacterium
AAAAACATCAATTACTTGCACTTCATTAACATTTTTCATCACTTCATCAAAATTCGAAAATGCTACTGGATACTGGTTGGTATTTGCAATAATTTTCATTTCATACAAATTTTACTTTGCAGTTAGTTTTGTTTTGTTAATTTTATACGCTTGTTAATATCAAAAAGTTAGAGGAAAAATTTAGTTTTTTACACTAAGGCTATAGGTTAACAATTGAGGAACATTAATTGAGCACCATGGAAACTAAAATTGCAAATTCTTTGAAAAAAGGTGAGATGCAGAAGCTGTTAATCGTATGTTGCCTATTAGAAATAAATCATTAATTAATCAAACAAAATAAATCATGCTTACAAAAATTAAAATTGCAATTATCGTATTTGCCTTGCTTCTTGTAAGTAACACAGGGTTTTCGCAACAGGACAGCACGTCAAAAGCTGCCGATTCATTGCGCAATGATTTTCTGATTTCACAATCAAAACAATTGCGGGAAATGGAATCGGCAAGGCTGGAGGATTCGTTAAAGAAGATAGAACTCCAAAAACAAATTAGTGAGTTATCAACTGCCGACAATTCCAAAAAACAAGAATTGCTTAAAGAGCTGGAACTATTGAAAAACAATGATGCGGAACGCATTGCATTGAAGCAACACAAAATTGATTCTTTAAGAAATTTTGTTAAAGGATATGCAGTAATTCCTTTCTTAAAAGACACCCTTTTTACTGTCTATAATAAATTGGGAAGTTTATCCGCTAATGATAGAGCCGAATCAATTACAAACCGAGTAAAAAAATTAGCAGATGATTATTTTTTTAAACCTGATTCGCTGCAAATTATACCAGCCGAAACAACAGTTGACATTGTGTATGGAGAAACAATCATAATGAGTATTTCTGAAAATGATGCCTTGTGGCAAAACACTTCAATACAAAATTTAGCATCAGAATACAGAGAAAAAATTCGAAATGCTGTTATGGATTACAAGCAAGCCACCAGTTGGCAAAATATTACCAAACAAATTGCCTTGGCTCTTTTGGTGCTACTTGTATTAGGAGCACTTATTTATTCTTTGATCAAACTTTTTCGTTTTTCAAAAAAGAAAATTGAAACGCAGAAAAACAAACGAATACACGGAATAAAAATTCGCAACTACGAATTGTTTACTGCTAATAGCCAACTCAATTTTTTCTTAGGTTTAAACAATTTTTTAAAATGGTTTGTTATTATTTTGGCAGTTTATTTAGCACTTCCAATTCTGTTCAGCATTTTTCCCTGGACAAAAGATTTTGCCGATACTTTGTTTTCCTATTTTATCAATCCTTTGAAAAATATTTTTGGCAGTATTTGGAATTACTTGCCTAACCTTTTCACCATAATCGTAATTGTGTTTGTATTTCGATATATCTTAAAAGGCATTCACTTTTTAAAAAATGAAGTTGAAAATGGTTCATTGAAACTACCTGGGTTCTATCCTGATTGGGCAAACCCAACTTTTCAAATTATCAAAGTGTTGCTCTATGCATTTATGTTCATCGTAATTTTTCCTTACCTGCCTGGCAGCGATAGCCCCGTGTTTCAAGGTGTATCCGTTTTCTTGGGCGTTTTGTTCACCTTTGGTTCTTCGGGTTCGTTGAGCAATGTAATTGCAGGTTTGGTGCTTACTTACATGAGGGCATTTAAAATTGGTGACCGGGTAAAAATTGGCGACATCACCGGCGACATCATCGAAGAAACTTTACTTGTGACAAGAATTAGAACAATTAAAAACGAAATTATTTCTATTCCGAATTCCAATGTAATGAGCAGCCATACTATTAATTATAGCAGCGATTCAATAGACAATGGTTTAATCTTGCACACTACAGTAACTATTGGTTATGATGTACCTTGGAAAAATATGCACCAGGCATTGATTGATGCTGCGCTAAGAACTGAACATCTTTTACAAGTACCAAAACCATTCGTATTGCAAACAAGTTTGGATGATTTTTTTGTGTCGTATCAAATCAACGCTTACACAAGAGAACCAAATAAACAAGCCGAAATCTATTCAAAACTGCATCAAAACATTCAGGACTGTTGCAACGAAGTAGGTATTGAAATTCTTTCTCCACATTACCGTTCTGCAAGAGATGGAAACATGACTACCATACCTGCCAATTATATGAGCAAAGATTACAAATCACCATCATTTAATATCAAAATAGATAAAGACGAAAAATAATGGAAGAACAAATTCAAAATTTCCTACCTAACCTAACAATTGGTAAAATTGTAATCATCATCATTGGTTATGCTATTGTTCTTATTGCAAACAGTTTGGTGTTCAAAGTACACGTATTCAATTACTTCAGCGATTTTCCATTTTTTCGAAATGAAATAAAAACTAATAACCAATAAAACAGTAACTACTAAATAACGATATGCTTTTTGTCCTTCTCCTTTTATTTGTTGTAATGATTTTGTTCGCCACTGAATGGCTTACACCTGATATAATTGTATTGTTGGCAATTTGCCTATTAGTATTTAGTGGTTCAATAACAAGCAACGAAGCCTTTGAAGGGTTCGGCAATGATTTTATCATTATGCTTGTTGCTATTTTTATAATAGGTGGAGTATTAAAACACAACGGCATTATAGAATTTCTTTTGCAAAAAATTGACACCTTACCAAACCTAAATCTCACCTGGCTCATTGTAGTTACGATGCTCATTACCGCTTTACTTTCTGCATTTATGAACAACACAGCCGTTGCATCAGTATTTATTGCGCCGCTGATGGGTTTGTCAAAAAAGTTCAAAGTAAGCCCTTCAAAATTATTAATGCCGATGGCTTTTGCTTCGCTGATGGGAGGCACTTGCACTTTAATTGGCACATCAACCAATGTAGCAGGAAGCAGTTTTCTTTCACAAAAAGGAATAGAACCCATAGGAATGTTTGAGCTATTACCTGTTGCTTTACCCATTATTTTATTCGGAATAGTTTTTATGGCAACCATCGGAAAAAAAATGTTGCCCAACTTTCATGCTGAAGAAATGCAAACAGATAAATTTCTTCGCAAATATGTAAGCGAAATAATTGTCAATAAGAATTCACCCGCCATTGGAACTCGCTTTTTAAAGTATCAGTCAAAATTCTCCGACATAAAATTTGATGAGCTAATACGGGACGGAGAAATTATTTTGCCTTCTGAAACTACATTTATTGAAGTGGACGACATCATGCTTTTGCATATTGATAAAGATAAGCTAATTCCATTTCTCAAAACTGAAAATTTTTCTATACGACAAACAGCAGATTCAAAATTTAATTTGAATGATGAAATGGAAATGCTGGAACTTATGGTACTGCCAACTTCTAATTATATTGACAAAGCTGCAAACAAAATTTTAATGTTGGAACAGCGCAACATTTCAATAGTCGCTATTCACCGCAAAGGCGAAAAACTAAAAGGGAATTTAGATGAAATCAAATTGAAAGCCGGCGACATGCTGATGGCCTTAACCACTCAACTAGAGGTAAGAAAAATTCAGCAAAATTCAAATTTTGAAATCATAAGCCATCACGATAAATCAAAAAATATAAACCTGAAAAAGGGGTTTGGAATTTTAATACTGTTTGGATTCGCTATCTTAATTGGATCCTTAAAAATTATTCCAATCAGCATTGCATTTATGCTTACTGCCTTAGTAGCATATTTAATAAAAGCCATTCCCCAAGATGCACTGATGAAAAGCGTTGACTGGCGTTTACTTATTTTAATTGGCGGAATGAGTGCTTTTGGAATTGCACTAACTAACACAGGCGGCGACAAATTCATTGCCGAAAAAATAACAAATCTGCTTGCACCATTTGGAAACTATGCACTGCTTGCAGGATTTATGATTATCACTGTTTTACTTACACAGCCTATGTCTAATGCAGCATCGGTTTTAGTAGTACTTCCTATTGCATTACAATCTGCTATTGAATTAGGCTTAAACCCACGGCCATTTGCCATTGCAGTAATCGTTTCCGCCTCCATTTCTATGATTGCACCCTTTGAACCTGCATCGCTTTTAGTGTTTGGCCCGGGCAGATATAAAATTTTAGACTTCATAAAAGTTGGTGGCATACTCACTTTCGTAGCATTGCTTATCATTTTATATACCGTTCCTTTGTTTTGGAAATTCTAAAAATGAAACAAGGAAAGAAATTGCAAACTATAAAGGGCAAACAAGGGAGTGCATTGAGACAATCACTTGAGCAAATTATTAATTATAACGCATTTTAACACGCGGGGATTTAATTTACCAGCGTTTAGCCCCTTAAAATTAATTATCCTGCCAAACCTAACTTTTACATTCTCTATTGTTTTACAAAGTAGGTAGTTTGCACCATGTAATCCTTCCAAATTCTTATTGTATATACACCATTTTGTAGCGATGAAATATTAATTGCTTTATTAAAATAATTATCCTTCAACACCAAAGATCCACTTAGAGAATAGATCTCATACTTTAAATAATCTATCGGGCCATAACTGCGCAAATCGATTATATGGTGTGCAGGATTTGGGGAAATGGCAATGACATTTTCACCGGATAAGTTACTAATATTTATTCCAAGCCAATCAAAACCTTCGCTCATCACTTTACATCCATTCATAAATGTTACCTCCACTGTATAAAAGCCTCCTTCCGGCGAATAATAATAGGCAGATGTTGCACCTTCAATCATCACACCATTAAAATACCATTGATAACTTTCCGCCTCTCCGGCATAAAATTCACCACCCACTAAAACAATAATCACAATGGGTTCAGCATTTAATAAAACATCAAACATTGCAGCTGTAGTGCAACCCAGAGAATCTGTTATGCTAACACTATAACTTCCATTCATTAGAGAATCGATCAGCAGCGTACTATCTCCTGTTGACCATAAAACAGAATAGGGTTCAATTGCTCCTTCAACAATTAAATCAATACTGCCATTCATTGCTTCTGCACAATCAGCATTGATTATGGATGGCGTTAAACTCACAAGCGGACAAAGATCCTTCAACTTATAAATAATACCGGTTTCGCGCACTACACAATATAACTCACCTTCATTATCTTCCCCAAAAGAAACCACACCCAGTAATAAGGAAGGAAATATTTTCATGGTCCAACCAACTAAATCTTCGTATTTATAAGCATAAAAATTCCCGGTAACAAAATCGCAACAAAAATAAATACCTGCCATTCCGGGAAATAATGTTCCCCGATAAACATATCCACCGGTAACAGAATAACCTCCCGTGGAATCGTTGTGTGGATACTCAAATAGTGGAAACGTATAATCAACACCGGCATCACAACTATCAAAATTATATTCCGCATTTGATTCATAACATCTCCAACCATAATTATTTCCACCGGCAAATCCGGCAGGTTCATAATTAATTTCTTCCCAAAAATCATGACCCACATCAGGTAACCACATTTCACCGGTTAATTTATCAAAAGAAAATCTCCAGGGGTTTCTCAATCCAAATGCCCATATTTCATTTAAGGTATCTACGGCACCATAAAATGGATTTGTTACCGGTATTTCATAAGGCAATGTACCATCAACATCCAGGCGCAGCATTTTTCCCAAATATGTTTGTGGATTTTGCGCTCGATTATCAGGATCACCCGGTTCTCCATCCGTAACTACTCCACCATCTCCAAAAGGAAAATATAAATATCCATCCGTACCAAAATGCATGTCTCCTGCTTTGTGTACTCTGTAAGGTTGTTCTACTATTAATAATATCTCTTCGGAAGTTGCATCAGCGAGATCAGGATCTGTTGGATCAACAGAAAACCTGGAGATCACAGAATTTTCATCATTATTAATATAATTAACATAAAAAAAACCATTCGTAGCGTAATCAGGATGAAAAACAGCGCCTAGTAATCCATGTGCATTATAAATAGATTCCACTCTATCACTTATATCCAAAAATGGAATTGGATCCGCTACCCCGGCTTCATCAATTATTCTCAAAAAACCATCCTGACAAATAACAAATACACGTTCATCGCCTGCATCAATCAAGCCGACTGGTTTTGTAAATCCGGATGCAAATTCTTCTAATTCAATTACCGGTTGTGCAAAAACACTATAGGTAAAAAATAGTAGGGCGATGAGTATGTTTGATTTCATAATCTTGAATTAATTATCAAAATTATTTATTAAAACATAAAGAAATTACAATTAACACCACAACTTCGCAAAGTATCAGGTTTTCAGGATGAAATACCTATTTAGCTGCGTGAATCAACTTCCCATCCACAGAGTTCCTTCGGTAACGCTGCGGCGACACTCACCTCCTGTGTAACCACATTGTTAAGTCACGCCGCCTAAGAGTTCCTTTGGTAACTGTGGCGACACTCAAGGAATTTTATCCTCTGCGGCAATTTTAGTAAATTTGCGAAATGTCAGACAAAAATCTTTACATAATTGCAGGCTGCAACGGGGCTGGTAAAACAACCGCTTCTTTCACTATTTTGCCTGAAATTATTAACTGAAAAGAGTTTGTGAATGCTGCTGAAATAGCGAAGGGACTATCACCATTTCAACCGGAAAAACCTTCAACAAGAAGGTACAAACACAAAATTGAAGAAGCAAAAAATAAGGGGTTTACAACAACATTAATTTTTTTTTGGCTTCAAAACATTGAGCTTGCGAAAGAACGGGTAAAAATAAGAGTTGCAGAAGGTGGACACAGTATTGATCCGGATGTAATAGAACGGCGATATTATAGAGGCATAAAAAATCTTTTTGAAATATATTTATCTATTGTTGATGGCACACTTATATTTGATAATTCAATTGGGAAACACCAACTAATAGCAGAAAAAACAGTTGATGGAAAATTGACCATTTAAGAACAAGAAAAATTTAACAAACTAAAAAATTACAATGACAACAATTGAAACACAAATCGAACTAAGAAATAAAATTTTAATCGGGCTTGAAAAAGCTTATGAAAAACTTATTGAATATAAAAAGTTAAAAAAATCAGAGCTGGTAGTTATGCAGGGCAATAAAATTGTAAAAATAAAACCCGAATAAAAGCATTATTACATATTAAAAAATATAACACATGTAATCATTCAATTATTTAAATTGGCTACCAATGACAATGCCCATTGCAATTGTTGCTCCATAGTAAGCTCAGAATTATCCAATTCAATTGCATCGTCGGCTTTTCGCAAAGGACTGTCCAGGCGTGTTGTTTCATCTCGGTCGCGTTTGAGAAGATTATTCTGAATATCTTCTTCACTCACCATAATCCCATTGGATTGTAATTCCAATAACCGCCGTTGAACACGCACTTCCATTTTAGCAGTGACAAATATTTTTAATTCGGCATTTGGAAAAACCACAGTACCAATATCCCTGCCATCCATAACAATGCCTTTTTGTTTACCTATTTCCTGTTGTTGTTTCACCAAAAATTTTCTGATTGCAGAAACAGCGGCTACTTCACTTACCTTATTGGAAACAGCAATTCCGCGAATTTCTTCCTCTACATTTTTTCCGTTTAAAAGTGTGTAATATTTATATTCTTGCTCATCAAAATAAAAAGTAATATGTATTTTATCCAGCGCAGAATTCAGATCCTCCCCTTTATTCCAATCAATATCATTTTCCAGCAAAAAAAGAGTAACGGCACGATACATTGCTCCTGTATCGAGAAACAAATAATGGAGTTCCTCTGCAAGTTGTTTTGCTAGCGTGCTTTTCCCACATCCGGCATATCCATCTATTGCTATAATGATGTTCATCCTGCTAAAGATATAAATGTTTGACAATATGGTTCAGAAAGGATTAAAATTATCTCTCCAAATACTATCCAATGAATGTTTATACTGCGTTATTTGATGGAATTCTACCTGAAGCTATTTTCGGAATATACGGTTATTTGCCTCCAATTATTTAAAAACCTCATTCAAATTCGCAGCAATTGTAATATGATTAGTTCCGCCTGCCTGGGAATAAAATTCGTGGCCATAGTCGATGGAATATTTATTAATTTTCATCCCAAAACCGAATGAAAATCCTGTGAGGCCCCTTCTTGTTTCAATGGACAATTCTTTTCTGGTCATGTGATCGTATCCGCCGCGCAACATGAAATTTTTCCCGAAATAAAATTCCCCTGCAATATTTAAATGTTGTGCAATTTTATCAACGGTGTATTTTTTTTCTATTACAGTAGAATCTGCTCCGAAAATATTAACATCAGAAACCGCTATCGGATTATCGTATCTTATATCAAAAGACTGCAGATCATGCATTGTAAAACTGATGCGAAGCGGCAAGTGTTTTAAACGTTTAGAAAGTGCAAAATCAATTTCAAAAGGCAGGTCTTCATAATTATTTTCTGTGAAGGGCTTAAATTGAGTTCCTGCATTGCGCATTACCAATGCAGCGGTAAATAATCTGGCAGTATCCACATAAACTGCTCCGAAATCGGCAGCCATGCCAAACGAATTATAAGATTCCATTTGCGAATACAAAATTTTAGCACTTACTCCATACCGCAATTTATTAACCCCATAAGATGCACCCCACTGCGCTGCATATTCACCACCACTGAAAGTTCCTAGCTGATCTCCATTTGCTTCTGTAAGTTTAAAGGTTCCATAGGCGCGATAAAGTAAACCACCTCCCATTGTAATATTTTTATTCTCCAGGGTTTTGGCATATCCAACTGTTCCCTGATTAATAACTCCCGGTGTGAGCGCATGGCTTAAACTTAACCTTTTATCCATCAATGGATTTAACAAAGCCGGATTCTGAAAAACGAAGGCAACATCCTGATCAAAGGTGCTGATATTGAGACCCGAAAGCCCGCTTATCCTTGCAGAGGGCGACATTCCCAAATATGCATACGTATAACTGCCCCCAAACTGGGCCCGCAGAGAACAGAAACAAAATATAAAAAGAAAAACTAAAACTATTCGCATTTTCAACCGGTTATTGTCCTAAACGTAAAATTGTATGAAAAATTTTACCGGACAAAGGTAAGGCAAAGCAGGTTGCCGAAGAAAGGCAAAAAATACCCCATAAGTATTCTTGTCCCAAGAATAAAAACTCCAGTTGCAACTGGAACATAGAATGGAGACAATTCTCCTATCTTTTTCCTTTAACAGGTTTCTCCAACGCAATTTCAATCACTTCCATCATGGTAGAAACATAATGAAATTTAACACCTTTAATATAGTCCTGATTTATTTCGAGAACATCTTTTTTATTTGTTTTGCACATGATGATCTCTTTTATACCCATACGTTTTGCGGCCAAAACTTTTTCCTTAATTCCACCAACAGGTAAAACTTTTCCTCGAAGGGTTATTTCACCTGTCATGGCAAAATATTGTTTTACCTTTCTTCCGGTAAATGCAGAAACAAGTGAGGTTAACATGGTTATTCCCGCGCTTGGGCCATCTTTTGGAATTGCACCTTCCGGAACATGCACGTGAATATTTGTTGTTTCAAAAACCTCCGGTTTAATGCCAAGTTGTGGAGCATGCGAACGAATATAACTCAATGCAGTAGATGCACTTTCTTTCATTACATCGCCGAGATTTCCGGTAAGTTGTAAGGTGCCTTTTCCTGTACTTAATGAACTTTCAATATATAATACATCTCCACCCACAGAAGTCCAGGCCAATCCGATAACAACACCGGGAGGATTTATTTCAAAAATAGAATCCTTATCAAATTTAGTAGGGCCTAATATTTTTTCAATATCGGCAGGTTTAATGGCTTTATTATATTTTTCTTTGGTAACCACAGATTTTGCAACACGACGCATAACGGAGGCTATCTGCCTGTCAAGATCGCGCACACCGCTTTCGCGTGTATAATCCTGAATTATTTTTTGTAGGGCAGCATCATTTATAGCAACATCTTTTTGTTTTAATCCGTGTTCTTTTCGTTGTTTTGGTACGAGATGTCTGTTCGCAATTTGCACCTTTTCTTCCCCGGAATAGCCACTTACATAAATTATTTCCATCCTGTCGCGCAGGGCAGGCTGAATGGTATTTAAATTATTTGCAGTAGCGATAAATAATACTTTGGAAAGATCGTATTCCAACTCTAAATAATTATCGTAAAAAGTACTGTTTTGCTCCGGATCCAATACTTCCAATAATGCACTTGATGGATCTCCTCTGAAATCGGTACCTACTTTGTCAATTTCATCCAAAATAAATACCGGATTACTTGATTTTACTCTTTTTATAGATTGCACAACACGCCCGGGCATTGCTCCGATATAAGTTTTTCTATGTCCGCGAATTTCACTTTCGTCATGTAATCCGCCCAAACTCATGCGCACATATTTTCTTCCCAAAGCCTTTGCCAGTGATTGTCCCAGTGATGTTTTTCCAACACCCGGAGGGCCAACCAAACACAATATCGGCGATTTCATATCCCCTTTTAATTTTAATACTGCGAGATATTCCAATAATCTTTCCTTCACTTTTTCCAAACCAAAATGATCTTCATCCATTATTGTTTTAGCATTTTTAAGATCGAAATTATCTACCGTAAATTCGTTCCAGGGAAGTTCCAAAAGCATTTCAATATAATTGGTGATAACACCATATTCGGCAGCATTCGGATTTATTCGCTGTAACTTTTCCATCTCCTTTGAAAATACTTCCTGAACATTTTTATTCCATTTTTTTTCTGTAGCTCTGAGTTTATACCTTTTAACTTCCTCTTCCTGTGCATTTCCTCCTAACTCCTCCTGAATGGTTCGCATTTGCTGATTCAGAAAATAATCGCGTTGTTGTTTGTCAAGATCAGTACGCACTTTATTCTGAATTTTATTTTTTAATTCCAACATTTGCAATTCATTGTTCAAATGATCTAGAATTAATTGGGCACGTGCATGCAGATCGTCGGTCTCTAATAATTTTTGTTTGTCAGCAACATCAATTTGTAAATTAGAAGAAACAAAATGAATGAGGAAAACCGGAGAATTAATATTTTTTAAAACTACTGTTGCTTCCTGAGGAATATTGGGCGATATTTTAATAATATTGGTTGCAAGATCCTTTATAGTGGAAACCAATGCCGTAAATTCTTTTTTATCGTTGTGAATTTTGTCTTCGAGCAATGTTATTTTCGCTTGTAAAAAAGGTTCTTCTGTGGTGTATTCATTCACCACAAATCGTTTTTTTCCCTGTATAATAACAGTGGTACTACCATCCGGCATTTTTAATTGTTTGATAACACGCGCAATTGTTCCGGTTCTATGGATCTGCGAAATGTCAGGATCTTCAATACTGCCGTCCATTTGTGACAAAACGCCAATCAGCTTATTTCCTTTAAAAGCATTTTGTAAGGCTTTAATGGACTTTTCTCGCCCCACGGTAATGGGTAAAACAACACCCGGAAACAAAACAGTGTTGCGCAAGGGCATTATGGCAATGGTATCAGGATAATCAATTTTAACCTGATCATCGTCCTCTTCCAACGACAAAATTGGCATAAACTCCACATCGTCATCAATCATGGGGGAAAACAAACTATCATCAAATCCGAATTCTTTCATAAGCAAAGGCCATTTTCTGATACCCAATGGTAATTCACGGGCATATTCAACTCTTCCAATAGTCATGCCTTGTAAATATAAGACGGAAATAGACTCGAAAAACATGACAAAAAACGAAATTTTACTGACATTTTGATAGATTTGCATAAAATATGGTCGAGGTCCTTCTCTACAAAAAACTCTTCATTTATCTCCTTCCATTCAACTTTTTGGTAGGCGAATACAACCTTGGATTGCAGTACCGATTCAACGAGGAGTGGGCTTTTGACATAAATGCTGGATATATAAACGATATTGAAGGCACTTTTACGGCCGAGACTTATGAGAATCTTCTGAACGCCGGGATTTTTTATTATTACGGCCCCTTTGCGAAATTTTCGATGTTATCGGTTATTCCCCGGGGACCAAACCCCTTAAAAACTGATTACAATCAGATGGAAGTTGCCTACAAATTTTTAAGTTTTGATGAACTTGATTTTGAGGATGAAAGTGAACAGGGCAAACTTTTTAACATAACGGAATCCATGCATGCTATAAGTCTGTCGTGGAAAGTCGGCTACAACATAATTCCCAGAGATATTTTTGAGTTAAATGGTTTTTTGGGATTCGGATTGCAGGTGCGTTTTAAGAATACCCTTGTAAACAGTTATGGATATAATTACCACTCCGATCAATTTAATTTATTCGACCGAACCACATCCACACAGGTTGTTCCACTTTTTCATTTGGGATTAAAAATTGGATTTAAGGCAGTTCAAAATATCCCTGACTGAAATTAATTTCTTATCATTGCTTTCGAAATCGCTACCTTGAAGAAAAAAATACTCCTCCCCTTTCTGTTTGGATTCCTCATTATTAATTCTAACACTGCACAATCGATTGATTTTGAGCAGTTCAGGAGTTTGCGTTCAGCCGGAACAGTACCGGAAGATTTTACTAAACTTTCTTCCGAAAAATTTCAGGAAGACCGGGAGAATATTTCCACGGGTAGTTCCAGCGAAAGAAGAGATCAGGAAACATTTTTATTGGAATCCAATTTTTTAATGGATGATATTTTGCACAGTGGAAGGGTAATTTTTGGTGATCCGGTGACCAACTATTTAAATGAATTAAAAGATATCATTTTTGAGGATAATGCCGAAACGAGAGAGAGTATCAGGATTTACACCCTGCTGTCAAACGAAGTGAATGCTTTTACTTCCGACAATGGAATCGTATTGGTATCTACAGGCTTACTAGCCCAGGTGGAAAACGAGGCCCAAATAGTATTTATACTTTGCCATGAATTCAACCATTATATTAAAAAACACGCTATCAACAATTATGTAGAGAATCAAAGAATTGAACGTGGATCCGGAATTTACAGAAGTTTAGGTGCCGGTGAAGTTGATCTGGAGAAATTCCGGTATTCAAAAGAATTGGAAAGTGAGGCGGATGATCTTGGACTTTATTTATTTAAAAAAACAAACTACAGTATTGCTGAAGCTCAAGGTGTATTTGATGTGCTGTTATATTCCTATCTTCCCTTTGATGAGGTAGAATTTGATACTACTTTTTTTGATGATGAATCCTATAATTTTCCTCAGCAATATTTTACAGATACTGTGAGCACCATTACTGCGGAAGAAGATTACGATGATGAAGAAAGTACGCATCCAAATATTAAAAAAAGAAGAGATGCGATGTTAATCGCTGCAAAAAAAATAAAAGAGGAAGGCCGCCAAACATTTATTGTTGGGGAAGAAAAATTCAGATACATTCAAAAATTATGCAGGTATCAGGGCTGTGAAATTTATTTGAGTGATATCGAATATGAAGATGCAATTTATCAGGCCTATTTATTATTGCTTGAGGATTCTACAAACCAATATCTTAAAAATGTGATCACCCAGGCACTTTATGGATTAAGTATGTATCACAATGCAGATGCTACTCCCGATTGGCACAGGTATTATAAAAAAGTAGAAGGTAATTCACAACAGGTATTTTATTTTATGTATAAAATACCGGAGTATGACCTTAATATACTTGCATTAAAACACGCATGGGAGTCGCATCTCGCCAATCCTGAAAACAAACAAATGAATGATATTTGTGTACAATTGGCAAAGGAACTTGTAACTAAAAATGATGCTTTACTCTCCAGTTTTTACGACGAACAAAGAATTAAGACTTTGGAAGTTAAATCGAAAATAGAAGAAAATGACACTATTACTACTGAAAAAATTGAAGAACCAAAAATTGAAAAAGTAAAAACAAAGTACGATAAGATCAAAAAGGAAACTCCGGAAGTGGAAGAAAAAAAGGAACAAAATAGCACCTATTGGAAATATGCCTTTGTAGATTATATGCGCGACCCCGACTTTAGGAATCTTTTTGATATTGAAAAGGAAGTTGAGATAGAAGATTCAAATTATAAATCGAAAAAATCGAAAATAGAATATAATCTGGGTGTAAATGAGATTGTGGTAGTTGATCCGGTATATGTTAGTATAGATGAAAGAAGTAAAAATCCGGTAGAATATGAAGCAGCAGAAAGTGCAAGATTGGAATTAAAGGATAAAATTTTTACGAGTGCAGAAAAACTCGATCTAAAAGTAGAATATGTAGATCACAATGGCATCGCACCCAACGACGCTGAAACCTTTAACGACCTTGCCCTGCTCAACCGATGGATTAGCGAAAAACTAGATCATCTGGATGAGGATGTTGATATGATAAATACGACAAATGATGAATTTGCCGAACTTGCAACTAAATATAATATTGACAATTTTGCATGGATGGGAATTATTGCCTTCCGTGAAAGGGAAAAATATATTGGTGGTAAGATCGTATTGTGTTTATTTTATCCCGCTGCTCCATTCTTAATTTACGATATGATAAAACCCAATTTCAATACCTTTTATTTTACATTGGTTGTAAACAGCAAAACCGGACTGGTTGAAATGCAGTATTTTAATAAAACAAAGGTGAATGACAATGAATCAAGTCAAAACAGCAATATCTATTATATGCTTCAACAAATAAAAACAAAACATAAAAAATGAAAAGGAATTTGCTAAATCTGTTTTTTGTTTTGATTGCTTTAAATGGTATTACACAAAACCCTGGATATATGGGCAGTAAGTGGGTAGTATACGGCTCAACAGCAATATCTCCTGCATTGAATAATAGATACCTCGATCTTGATCGCGAAGGCAATTCTTCTGTGAGCAACGTTAGCATTAATGCACGATTTGATATTTCTACGGATTATACTTTAAGTAAAGCTGTTGTTTTTGGTGGTTCTGTTAAACATATCACTACTAATATTCCTTATGCATATTACACAGTTGATTTAAACAATGCTATTTCCCCCTATGATGTTGCGAGTTATTTTGGAGATGTAAAACTAAACGCAAATTTTGCCAGCTTGTATATAAAATTTTATCCCTTTGGCAGAAGAGGTGTGATAGCACCGGTTGGGAATTATAATAAATTTGAATTAATAATTGGAATGATAGGAGGTAAAACAGGAGGCTGGTCATCCGATTTTTATGATCCAGAACTTTCACGTTATAACAATAATGGAGAATCATTAATTCTTCCGGAATTTTCAGATCTTAATTATCAATTGGATGAAAAAGTTGTTGGTTTGGTCTATACTTTTGGAAATTCCTGGGCATTTACCGACAAATTGTTATTCGATTTCAGCACCCAATTTGGATGGTTAATTGGAAGCAATATTTTTTCAGATATTTCACCATCCGACAATTCTGGTGAAGCAGAATCCACTTACGAGCAACAAGCCATAGATCGAGTGCAAGGTGCGTTCCTCATGAATTTTAATTTTGGAATTGGCTATTTTATTTTCTAAAAAGTTATGGATATTAACCGATTGGCGAATTGAAACTCCAATTACAATTATTTTTTAACAATACTGAAATTTAAATGATCTCCTTCAACCTGCATATTTAAATAATAAATACCGGCAGAAATTTGAGTCATTTCAAATTCATACAAATTTTTTCCATTGTATAAATTCTGATCCACAACAAATATACTGTTGCCCAAAATATCGTTTAAAGTGATTAAAGCTTTTGTAGCATTTCCGGTATAATTTATTTCTAAATTGATTTTATTATTTACAGGATTTGGAAATAAAATAACTGATTCAATATCTTCCATTTCATATATTGGTGTCAGAACAATACTTATTTCTTCGCTCCACACACTACATGCATTTGCATCTGTGACAAACACCGAATAAATTCCATTTTCTGTTGCAGTATAAGAAATGGCGTCTGCACCAGGAATAACAACACCATTTAAATACCATAACCAGGTTGTACCGATATCGGCAGTTAAAATATTTCCCGATACTGCAATATTTACCACAAATGCAGGTATGTCATTAACAGTAACCGTTGCACTTCTTTCACAACCACTATTATCAGTAACAACTACTGTGTAAATTCCAGGTGTAAGTCCGCTAATATCTTCCGTTGTTGATCCGTCAGTCCAATCATAAATGTATGGCTCTTCTCCTGCAGTTGCAGTAAGATCAACCTCGCCATCATTTACTCCGCAATAATAATCTGTAACGGAAGTGGCGATCATAAAATCTCCACAAGCATCGGTTATGTGATAAATTATTCCCGCGTCATAATCGGCACAATACATTTCAGCATTAATATCTTCTCCAAAGGAGGAGACAAAAGGTTTTATGTCATCCATTCGCGAATATATCCACGGCAATCCGCCATCGGCATTTACTCTCCACCAATTTCCGGAAACATAATCGGCAGCTAAATAATATCCGTACATTCCTGGAAATTCATCTCCGCGATAAACAAATCCTCCCGAAATACTAAATCCTCCTGTAGTATAATTATGCGGATAATCTAAAATTGGAAATATATAGGTAGAATCAGCATCACATTCATCGGTATCGAATTCCGAAAATCCCTCATAACATTTCCAGCCATAATTATGACCTCCGCTTCCTGCGAGTTCATAATTAATTTCTTCATGCAGGTTTTGCCCAACATCACCGATCCACATATTTCCATTAAGCCTGTCAAAACTAAACCGCCATGGATTTCTATACCCTATGGCCCAAATTTCAGGAAGAGTATCCGTTGCCGTTGCAAAAGGATTATCGGCGGGAATTGCATATGGTGTTGCAGCATCCACATCGATCCTGTGCATTTTACCTAACTTATTTTCCGGATTTTGCGCCCGGTCACCAGGGTCGCCTGCAGATCCACCATCTCCTAAACC
This sequence comes from uncultured Chitinophagales bacterium, assembly GCA_964638865.1. Lineage (GTDB taxonomy): Bacteria > Bacteroidota > Bacteroidia > Chitinophagales > BACL12 > UBA7236. The sequence continues at coordinate 16,849 of CAZXBG010000017.1, forward strand.
AATATATAAATATCCATCATCACCAAATTTTATACAACCACCATTATGATTGGTAAATGGTTGATCGGCTGTAAAAATTATGAGTTCAGAGGCTATATCAGCACTGTCGGGGTTCGCAGCACTTACCGTAAATCGGGAAACAACAGTATTGCCGTCCAGATCAATGTAGTTCACATAAAAATATCCATTGCTCGAGTAGTCAGGATGAAAGGCAAGTCCCAATAAACCTTGTTCCTGATAACCTGATTCTATCTGTTCATTAATATCCAAAAAGTAGTTTGGAAAAACATTTCCCAACATATCCGCGATCTTAATATAACCAATACGCTCCACCACAAACATGCGATCGTCGCCTGCATTTGTAATATCAACAGGATAAATAAATCCAGCCGCAAATTCCTCCAAAACTATGGTGGGCTGGGCTTTCAGCGAACTAAACCAAAAACAAACCAGCGCGATGATTAGTATCCTGCATTTCATATATTCAAATTTTTTCTAAAGATACGGGTAAGCTTGCTTGAGTGAATGTAATCTTTGGGTAAAATTTGTTATTAAATATGTTTGTATATACAGAAATAGTTGTTACTTTAGTATCGGATTTAAAAACCAATAATTCACCAATATGAAAAAAATTCTAGTAATAGCCATAGCCGTAACATCGGTATTTGCTATCTCCTCTTGTGCTAAAGACCGTATAAACGGTTGCACAGACCCTTTTTCTATTAACTATAACCCAACTGCAACTGATGATGACGGTTCATGTTTTGTTCCTTCCAGTCAGAAACGTGCATTAATGGGTGATTTTACAGCAACCTGGTGCCCTTATTGCGGCCAGTGGGGCGGACCTGAATTTGATGAAGCCATCGGATTATCAGGATCTAATGCTATTGCTCTATCTATTCATAATACAGATGAACTTACCTCTGATGAATCTACTGCATTAACAGATTATTATGGCGCAGAAGGAATTGTTGGTGGATATCCTACTTTGTATGTTTGGAATCAAACATCTTTTTCTGACGGAGCTGCGGGTGCAGGTGCTGTTACTTCTGAGATCTCTGCAGGGCCGGCTGAGGCTGGAGCTGTTGCAGGATTGACTGATAACGGAACCTCTATTACCTTATCCGTAAGTGCAAAAATGTTTGCTGATGTAACCGGCGATTATTTTGTTGCTGCTTACTTAATGGAAAATGGAGTTGTTGCTGAACAACAAGTTGCAGGAGCTACTCCTCCATCTGATCCAAATTGGGTTCACAACCATTTGATCCGCGTATCATCTAATGGCAGTGCATGGGGAGAACAATTTATTTTTGGAGCTGGCGTAAATGGTCAGGCCTTTACCAAAACCTACCAAATTGTTAAGGATGGTGATTGGAAAGTTGAAAATATGTATTGTGTTGCTATAGTTTGGAAATATGATTCTGCTACAGAAAAATATACCTACGTAAATGCACAAGAAACACATTTATAAGAATATTGAATAACTTGAAAAAAACCCTCCGGAATTATTACGGAGGGTTTTTTATTTGATGGATTTTAATCGAATATTATATTTAATGACAACCCTGCATCTCTCAACAGAAATTAATGCGAAAATAGAAACCTGTTTTGATGTTGCAAGAGATATTGATATACATATTTTATCTACAAAAAATACCAACGAAAAAGTAATTGATGGAAGAACAAAAGGACTATGTGAGTTGGGAGATACTATTACCTGGCAGGCCAAACATCTTGGAATAAAACAAAATTTTACCGTTAAGATCATACAATTTAACCAACCGTTTTATTTTGAAGATACTATGCTGAACGGCGCCTTTCGAACCATGCAACATAAACATTATTTTGAAGAAAAAAACGGCATTACCACAATGAAAGATAAAATGGAATACAGTGTTCCTTTTGGATTTATCGGAAAAATTTTTGATGCGGTATATCTTAAAAAATACATGCACCAATTTCTATTAACACGGAATGAAGTGTTAAAATCAGTGGCTGAAAACAAAAAATAAGGTAAACATAGAAAAAGATAACAGTTCTTATTTTAAACCTGAAGCTGACGTTTATACAACTGTATGGTGTTTTCAATACCGAAATATAATGCATCGCTAATTAACGCATGCCCTATAGATACTTCAGCAAGATGCGGGATATTTTGTTTGAAAAATTTTAAATTTTCAAGATTAAGATCATGCCCGGCATTTATTCCTAATCCCAACTTATGCGCTTTATCTGCAGCATTTACATAATCAAATATTGCCTTGTGTTTATCTGCATTAAATTCTTCTGCATAAGGTCCGGTATAGAATTCAATGCGGTCGGTACCGCTTAATGCCGCAGCTTCAACCTGCGGTAATTCCGGATTTAAAAAAAGAGAAACACGAACACCGTACGACCTTATAGTTGCAATAATATCTTTTAATTTATTCATACTATTTATCACATCCCAACCGGTATTGGAAGTAATTACATGAGGAGGATCGGGAACCAATGTTGCCTGTGCAGGTTTTATTTTCTGTATCATCTCCATAAAACGCGCATCGGGATATCCTTCAATATTAAATTCCGTTGTAACAACTTTTTTCAGGTCATAAACATCCTGCAAGGTAATATGTCGTTCATCGGGTCGGGGATGAACAGTAATTCCATCTGCACCATATCGCTCGCAGTCGATGGCAAATTGCACAACATTCGGCAATTGCCCGCCGCGTGCGTTGCGAAGGGTGGCTATTTTGTTGATGTTGATGGATAGATTCATGAAGAGTATGTAGTAGTTAGTAGTTAGTAGTTTGATTTTATGAGGATGGGAATTGCAGGATTGAGAAATGGCATTTTTTAAAAAAAGTAGTTAGCAATTGGAAAATGTTTTTTCTAATTGCTAACTACTAATATCTAAATATTCCTTATTTAATAACGATAATATTCAGGTTTATATGGACCGTTTTTATCGACACCAATATAATCTGCTTGTTTATCATTTAAAACTTCGAGTTGCACATTTAATTTTTTCAAATGTAACCTTGCAACTTTTTCGTCGAGATGTTTTGGCAACGTGTAAACTTTATTTTCATATTTATCGCCATGCACCCATAATTCAATTTGTGCTAATGTTTGATTCGAAAATGAATTTGACATTACAAAGGAAGGATGTCCCATTGCACAACCCAGATTTACTAATCTGCCTTCTGCTAATAAAATGATATCCTTTCCATCGATCGTATATTTATCAACCTGTGGTTTTATTTCTTCCTTAGAATCCATAAAATTGGTGTTTAACCAGGCAACATCTATTTCATCATCAAAGTGACCGATATTACAAACGATAGCGTTGTGTTTCATCAATTTAAAATGATGTCCTACAATAATATCGCAATTACCGGTAGCGGTAACAACAATATCGGCTTCTTTAACTGCATCTTCCATTCTTTTCACTTCAAATCCGTCCATTGCCGCCTGTAAAGCACAGATAGGGTCAATTTCTGTTATTATCACTCTTGCTCCTGCTCCTTGTAAAGATTGGGCAGAACCTTTTCCAACATCACCATATCCGGCAACAACGGCAACTTTTCCGGCCATCATTACATCAGTAGCTCTGCGGATAGCATCCACCAAAGATTCTTTACAGCCATATTTATTATCGAATTTTGATTTAGTTACTGAATCGTTAACATTGATTGCAGGAACGGGTAAAGTACCTTTTTCAACACGACCATATAAACGGTGAACACCGGTTGTGGTTTCTTCAGAAATCCCTTTCAGGTGTTTAACCATTTCAGGATATTTATCCAAAACGAGATTGGTAAGATCACCACCATCATCCAGGATCATATTTAAAGGCTCATTATTCTCGCCAAAAAATAAGGTTTGATCAATACACCAGTCATACTCTTCCAATGTTTCTCCCTTCCAGGCATAAACCGGTATTCCAACAGCAGCAATAGCCGCAGCTGCGTGGTCTTGTGTGGAGAAGATATTACAAGAGCTCCACTGCACTTCGGCACCCAATTCAATAAGGGTTTCAATTAAAACAGCAGTTTGGATGGTCATGTGCAAACAACCAGCTATACGTGCACCTTTTAGAGGTTTTGATGGCCCATATTCTTCGCGAATAGCCATCAGACCGGGCATTTCTACCTCAGCCAGTTTAATTTCCTTACGCCCCCATGCGGCAAGAGTGATGTCTTTTACCTTGTAAGGGAGTTTTTTGTCAGTCATTACTTCCATTGATTATTAGTTTTAGTGAATGCAAATTGCGATGTGCAGAATGCGAAAACCTTATTTTATCACAAAGGTAAAAAATAGATTAGCCATGCACAACGTATGAACTAAAAATAGCACTTCATAGTTCATGGATTAGGTAAAAGTTCCGGGTTTCATTTATTCCTCTTTGCAGAGACGCAATGCATTGCATCTCCACAAAGAGGAATAAATGAAACAGCATCAATAATAACATTTACCGCTAAAGTAAAGGCAATTTGCAACGAATACCAGTGAATTTGCCACCATAATCTTTTCATTAACTTTGCAAAAAACTTAACTAAATGTATCCAAAAGAATTAGTATTGCCAATGAAAGCCGAGCTTACTGATGCCGGATTTGAGGATCTTACATCAGCGGAAGCGGTTCAAAACGCCATTAAAAATACCGAGGGCACCTTATTATTAGTTGTTAATTCTGTTTGTGGCTGTGCTGCAGGAATGGCGAGACCAGGCGTGAAAATGAGTTTAACCAACGAAAAAACCCCGGATAAATTAGCCACTGTGTTTGCAGGTTTTGATATGGAAGCAGTTGCCGAAGCCAGAAGGTTTACTTTGCCTTATCCTCCAAGTTCACCAAGCATAGCTTTATTTAAAAATGGCAAGCTGGTTCATTTTATCGAACGTCACCAGATAGAAGGAAGAAATGCAATGATGATTGCCAATGACCTTATTGGTGCTTATGAAAAACACTGTGGGGAGATGATAAATAATTGATGAATTAAGTACAAAATAATGAAATGGAAAGCTGCCTAATGGCGGCTTTTTTTTATAGTTTATAAGCAACTCCAACAGAAAGTGAAAAAGGAAAATAAATGACGCGCTGCACATAACTGTCAGTTAAAACATAGTCGAGTCCTAAATCAGATTCAATGAAACCATTATATCTGATTTCCCATTTAATTTCCGAAAATTTTAATCCTGCATTCAGGATCATTGAAAACCGGTCTGTGAAATTATATGCACCTAAAAAATTGAACTCTCCAATAAAGGTGCGACTTTCATCGGAGGATTTACCAAAATAATATTCGCCAATCTTTTGTGAGAGATAAGCCGGAGTTCTGGCATACAACATACCAAATCCAATTTTTTCTTCAAAATAAAATTTATTATAATTTTGAATTTTTCCGATCATTGGTACAAAATAATGACTGCGAATATCAGGAAAAGCATTTAAGGAATAAAGGTCACTATATTTATGTTTTGAATAATTAAATTTAAAACAAGTGAAATATTGATCTGAAAAATGATAAAGGATAGAAATATCTGTGCCCGAACCAAAGGAAAGATCAGCATCATTGTCGTTTTTTATATCAATGGGAAGTGAAGCTCCTATAACAAACTGGAACTCCCAAGGTAATTTGGCGCCAATTTGGCTAAACATTTGGAAAAAACAAGAAAGTAGTAAAAAGAGGAGAATATATTTCATTAAAAATATCTGTTGACAAATTTAGCCATTTTTTTATAATTTTAGCGATCCTCAAAACAAAATATAAGACAAAATGCAACTCAAAAATTATCTTGTTGAAACCTTTGAATACAACGATTTCGCTAATAAACTGGTATTAACTAAAATTGTTGAGTTACCGGATAAAACGGAATGTATTAAGTTATTCAGTCATCTTATCAATTGTCAGTATAAATGGTTGGACAGAATCACCATTTATCCTGAAATTTCCAAACTGGATTGGTGGGAACCAAATTATATTTTAGAAAATCTCGCTGAAGAATGGGATAAAAGTTTGGATGCCTGGATATGGTTCATCGATAAAAAAACAGAAGCAGAACTTTTGCAGGAAGTAATATGGATGGGAATAGGCAATGCGCCTTATACTGCGCAATTAAAAGATATTCCCTTGCAGTTAAATTATCACAGCATTCATCACAGAGCGCAAATGCAAATGATTATAAGGCAACAAGGGTTGGTTCCTGATTTTGTGGATTATATTGGCACTAAATATCGCCCGGTATAATTCATATTATTTTTTTACCACCGTTTCAAAATATTGTTTTTCTCCACAAACCATTTTCATAATATAAGTTCCGGAGGGAATTAAATTTGTAATCAAAACTATTTCGTTTCCGCTGCGGTATTTTTGTTTTAATACAACTTCTCCCAAATTATTTATTAAACTTACTTCACCATCATCCATAATATCCCTTAATTTAATAATCAGTTGATTGCTAAATGGATTGGGAAATAATAAAAGTTCGTTTTGTACAGCTTCATCAATTCCAATTTGAACATCTATCACTGAACTATTTATTGCGGTGCATCCATAATATTGATCTACTGTTAAACTTACAATATAAGAGCCTGCTCCACCATATGTATGTTCGGGAACTTCCTCTGTTGAAGTATTACCATCACCAAAATTCCATAAATAAGATGCATCTGATGTTACAGGATCAAATGTATAAACTAATGATGAAACTTGCGTTACTGAATAATTTGCATCAGGTGGTTCAACATAATCTGGATCCAGCGCATCATCCATCCAGGCCAGTCTATCTTCCATAAAATTGGAAAGTTCATCCACAAAATAATTATAATCAGTAACACCTAATTCAGTCCATTTAGCAAAATTGCGTGCTGCCGGTTCTTGTAATAATATTTGAATGGAATCGATAAATATTTGAAACGAATCATCACTTAAAACATCTTCCCGCAAAGCAGTATACCTGCAATACACTTCATTTACCCATTCCGGATCTTCCCTGAATTTACTCCACCAAAATGGAAATGGCCATGCCGGATGTGTTATTTCCCAAACCCAACCGTTAACTGTCCACGGAGCATATGCACGGTCGTAATCCCAGGGCGGACCAATCTTTAACTGACCGCCATCAGAAATATTTTCTTTATATAAAAATGTACTTCTTCCATAACTGTCGTAATTCGCACTGAACTCATTTACAAGCATAAAATCAATAAATGATTTAACGCCTATGTATTTTCTATATCCATTTACCGGATCTAAAAAATCGGGGCCATCCAAAACAATTTCAAAACTATCTACATAATTATGAATGTAATCAAATTGTTGCGGTTGAATAGAATCAATTTGAGGATATACCATTTTATATGCAACCGGCAAACCGGATGTAGCGTAATTAATTGGATCAAATAAACTGTTCCAATCGTTTGGTGAATAATTTTCATTTATTTCTATAATATACCCTCCGGTTAAAGCATCACCTGCAATATCTTCCGGATCTAATTTATCAATGTCGACTCTGTTCTCATCTCGTTTAATTTTTTCTGTTAAAGTATAAACTCCCATGTATTCTCCATTCACCATCAACTCGCAAAATTTTGTGCGCGGTGCATATTGTCCCATACGCCTGCTCATTTCGTAGGAGAGTGCATTTTTCATTAAACTGTAATCGAGATATTCCGCTTTTAATATAAAATCGTTTTCAGAGGGCAGATTTAATAAGGAGGTATCAATTTCGAATCCTGCCTCATTAAGCAGATCGAAATCATAATTCTTTTTTGGATAATAAGGCCCGGTGAAACCTTGTAATTCTGTAAGTATTTTTCCTTCATAAGCAAATACAGTATCGTTCGGATGATTTAACATACCGATGCCATTATCTATTATTAAAATCTGACCGGGAGTTTTAGGTTCATTATAAATTGGTTCTCCATCTGTATCAATTATTATAATAGGTAAATTACTGGAACTAAAATTAAATGGTTTTGCAGGTTCATCGCCGAAAGTAATATTCCAAGAATAAATAAATCCGATATCTGCGAATGCATAAGTATCATAAATATGCAGTGTCCATGTACCATTTGGGTTTTGTCCATTATTTACAAGTCCCATATCACCCATAGGAATAAATTCGCCGGTGTAGGGAGCTGAACCGGTAGTAATATTGTTGTCTGCATTTTTATTTAAACAGGTATAATTAAAATTATCCCCGTCGCCACCAATTCCTGCAAATAATAAAAAGGTGGAACCATCGGGTGCAATTAATTTTACTTCAAGATCGGAGTCCCAGGTATGGTCCAAATTCAAACAAACAGTTTCCAAACCGAAGAGCGTGTCGATAGTTTCCGGCAAACCTGTTACATCAATCGTAAATGATATATCAGTGCCATCATCAGGTATTATTGTATTTACTGTTGAGGTAAAAGTTTGCGCTGAAATTTGCAGACTTACACATACTGCAAGCGTGAGAAGTATATTTTTCATGAATAATACTGAATGTTAACACAATATTAAGCATATCTTAAATGATATAAAAAAATACAAAAAAAAGATCCGGTCTTTTGAACCGGATCTACCTTTAAAAATTATTTATTTACCAACGGTTGAAATTTTTCTTTCCACCATAACCACCGCCATCGCGATCGTTGTTGCGGCTTTTATTGAATCCACCGCCGCCGCCGCCACCGCCGCCGCGATTGAAATTGCCGCCACCGCCGCCACCGCGAGGTCTTTCTTCGCGAGGTCTCGCAACAGAAACGCCAACAACCTTACCGTCAACTTCGGTTTCGTTTAAAGCATCAATAGCCTTTTGTCCTTCTTCGTCGTTCATCTCGACAAAGCCGAAACCACGGCTGCGACCTGTAAATTTGTCCATAATAATTTTAGCTGAAGATACCTCACCGTATGCTTCAAATAATTGCCTTAAATCGGCGTCGTTGAGTTTGAAACTCAAGCCTGAAACGTAAATGTTCATTTTTTTTTAGTTTATTAAAATAAAGATAATGGGTTCTAATGAATAAATCCAAACTACGGTGAGCTAAAAATAACCATCCGAAATGAACGAACTAACAGAACCTTATATCAAAGATACAAAATATTATGATTCGTAAAATATTTTTTTATTTGCTGCAATTGTTGCTGATAGCCAATACATAGTTGTCAATCACGCTCAGTGATTTTGCAGTTAAATCGCCTGAAAACCCCGTAATATGGGTATAATTGACCTTTTTCTGATATCCTTCAAGAAATCGATTGGCAAGTGAATAATAAGACCAATGCCACATTTCCTCGTTATAACCCGTGTCGCGTTCTGTTCCCTTTTCATTGTAGGATTGGCAAAATCCGTAGGTGCCTGCATTTTTACTCAGCCATGTATATACCTTAAAACCATAACCTGATGCAAAGTAGTTTGCCGAAGTGCTGTTGAGATCAACTTCTGTTCCCCAGTGGTGTCGGCTTGTTCCTGGCATGGCGCTGTATTGCATAATATAACTCGACAATGCATTATCAGTATCAAATTTTGATTTATTCGTTTTCCATTTGTCTTCCCAAATCCACGATTGTTCAACAAAAGTTCGCGAGGCGGATATTACCTTTAATTGAATACCATCCTTTTTTGCGGCGAGATACATTTTATTATATGCAGCATAAGTTTCTTTCAACAGGAACATTTGTTTGCGATGCGCCATATTTTCCGGAATTTCGATAAAATTAGTATCTGTGTAATAATCGTTTTTTCCGATCAGAAATTCAGCAGTAATATATTCCTCTTTAATTGGAGGGATATTATTCATCGCCAGTTCATCAGAATTGATCGAAACAAACAAATTGTTCAAAAGTAAAATAAAGATTACCTGCATTTTTTACCCGTTATTATTTCAGGAACGAATATAGGAAGAAATTATTGTTATCTGCAATTACCAATTAAAGTGATTCCAGGAATTCGATCAATTGATCGCGTTGTTTTTGTGGGAGTTGTTTAAATTCGTTTTTTGATTTTTCTGCTTCTCCGCCGTGCCATAAAATAGCTTCCGTTAAATTTCTTGCGCGACCATCGTGCAAATAATAAGTATGTTTATTTACTGTTTGAAATAAGCCAATTCCCCAAAGTGGCGGTGTTCTCCACTCCTGCCCTGTTGCTTCAAAATCAGGACGTCCATCTGCTAATCCCTCTCCCATATCATGTAATAAAAGATCGGTATAAGGTCGGATATTTTGATTGGAGAGAATTGGAAAATCAGGGTGTACGCCGGTTTGTATTTTTTCAATATGACAACTGTTACATCCTATTTCCGCAAATATTTTTTCTCCCTGCAAAACTTGTTTATCATCAACATTTCTTCTTGCAGGAACGGCGAGTGTGGAAGAATAGAGATGCATTTTTTTAAGATCATCGCTGTCAATTTCAGGATCGCCACCATTTGCAAATTCGTTATATTGTTTTTGTGAGGATGTTAGATTTTGTTCCGGAAAATGTTGCGTGCTTATTCCCATATCTCCACTAAATGCACCTGAAATTTGTTGCAGGATATTGGGTTGATTTGCCTTCCATCCAAATTTACCTAATTGCACTTTTTGTTCTAACGAATTCCACACATAATTCGGTTTTCCGGATATACCATCTCTGTTTTTATCATCAATATCCGCGTAGGAAAGAATCGTATTTTCAGAAATCGCTTCCAACAATCCAAGCCCAATCATTTGCGGAGCTACCCTTGCAGAATACATAATATCATGCTGCATCTCTCCATAATTTAAATCACTAAAATTAATTTTTGGGTTTCGAAGGGTATAAGAATTACCATCATAAAAATTACCGCTTTTTTCCTCCCAGATTATTACATAGTTGCCTTCTTTTTTTAAACCATCTATAGCGTGTTCCTGAAACTGTCCTCCGTAATTCGGGTCGTCTAAAGGTTCACCATGTGTGCCTTTTCCGGGTATGCTCAATCGGACAATAAATCCCTGCGATAATTGTCCGGCAATAGTTGGTGGTTGACCCCTGCCATCCTTAAAATGACAACCGGAACATGACTTAGCATTAAAATAAGGACCAAGTCCATCACGCGCAGTTGTACTCGAAGGTGCTTGCACCCAATTCTGATTAAAAAAACTATTGCCGACAAAAAATAATAATTCATCTTGCGAAGAAAGATTTGGAGCCGGCAGCGCAAAAGCATTTACGCTTTGATCAAATACCGTAGTTTCTCCTCCCGATAATAATTTTTCAGTTTTAATTGAGGAAGCAGACAGAACATCTTTTTTTTGATAAGAGGCAAAACTGAATAATAAAATAAACACACCAATTAATATTACCGCTATGAAAGAATTTTTATATTTTGATAATATTTTTATCATCAGTCTACAACATTTACATTAATTGTTAAACCAAGTTCTGTAGCAACTTTTGCAAATTGTTCTCCTAATTCCTGCATGGATAAAACGGCTTTCATCACTTGCGGCCGTTTATCTTCCAAAACAATTGCGCGGTCGAATGGATAATAGATTTGCTGCAGATGGTTCATGCATTTTTTTATAAGGACCTCCGTTTCTTCATACAGTTTCACATTATGAGATTTAATTATTTCATCAATTCCGGTAACCTCCATAGTGGTTTTATCACTTCTCACGTAAGTACCATAAAAAATATTGATAATTCCTCCAAGATTAAATATCAGGTCTGATTTTGTATTATCGCTGAAACAACTTTGTTCATCTTCCTGGTTGGCATTATCATAGGCAGTGAACATTCTTTCACCGGCCATTTCAACTTTGCTCAATACAGCAATTCCAGTAATTATTTTTTGCAGGGAGATATTGGGATTATCATTAATAAATGTTGCGCGATAATTGTCCGCTTTCCCAGCCTCCCATTCCAATTTTAAATAATTCAGATTTTCGATCAATAATTCAACTGCGGTACTGAGGTATACTTTTCTCCGCTCCGCATTTTTTGTTTCCGGTAAATAATCGCTGAATGGTCTATTACCTGGTCCTAAAGAATCAAGATCCTGCCCCCACAGTAAAAATTCAATGGCGTGAAATCCTGCACTGATATTTTCTTCTCCGCCATTTTCATTCATCTTTTTGAGCAATTCTTTATTTATGGTTGGATATTCCTCAGTATTATTTATGATGCCTGCATTTAGATTTCCAACAACATAATCTACATAAATTTCATCCAAAGGCCAGGCATTTAATAAACCTTCCACTCCGGTAGAGCCATTATCAATAGGTCCATCATAAAATCGAAATGCCTCTGTTTTGCCGTACACTTCGCGCGCTGAGCGCCAAGCAGTTTTTGCCTTTTCAAGATTTGCCTCTGAAGGTTCGGTTACCAATAAATTTGTGGCGGATTGAAGCTCCATTGCCAGAGTATTGGCATCAGAATATGTTGCAAAAACAATATCACAATAGCCGGAAATTGTGTTTTTTGGAAGGGTTTCAACGTTGTTATTGATTGATTTACAGGATGTTAGAAAAGTGCCACAAACGATGAACCACATTAATGTGACACCGTCAGCTGTCTTTAAAACCCCATTCTTTAACCCCATTAGATTATAATCATTCTAAATAACATGCAAAAGTAACTACAAAATAGGCTGCAATTCAATACCGCATTGTAGGTATAGTCGGAGGAGAAACCTTTAAATTTCACCTTAGACATTTTACTTGCAAATTGATTTCGCGGGTTTTTAAAACGTTTTTTGGCTAAAGCCGGGATCTTTGAATGACTAAAGTTTTTCTTAAGAAAGTAACACATTGTAAGCAGTGAAGCTTTTACTTGTTAACTTGAGTCGGCAAAGTATCTTTTTAGTTTTGGTTTTTGAGTATCTAGGGTTTGGCCTTCTTTTGGCTAAAGCCATTTTTATGTTGTGCTTTTGCCACGACCTGAAGGTCGTGGCAATTAAATGAGGTGTGGGTAGAAAATGGAGTATGAAAAATAAATTGAGCGTGGAGAGAAAAGGGGGTGTGGTAGAAATGGGAGCCTAGGGAAATTTTGGGGTTGGGGAAATAAATTTTCGGATAATTATTCTTTTCTGAAGAACCAGTTCTGAATTCCGGAAATATCACGAAATTCAACCGGAATATTTTTAATATTGATGGAAACAGATCGAATATAAAACCAGGACTCTACCTTTCGTGGAATATCAATGGTATAAACTCCTGCAGTAAAGGGGATTTCGTTACACAAACAATATTGACAACCCGAATTACTTTTCATATTATATCCGTTGTAGATCAATATCATTTTGCGAAGATCCATTAATCTTTGATTTACGGTGTCGGTTAGCCGATAAACTTCTATTTTGTAATTGTAGCCAAGCGGTTGGGTTTGACTTAATATCCAACAACTATCTTTTTTGGAATATTCCAATTTTGTAAAAACATAATCGAGATCTTTTTGTGTGCTGTCGGTAAAAAACACGTCAGTTATTCTTATACCTAAAACATCACTCGTGAGATCTTTTCCGGAGATATCAACTATAGTAAATCTGAATTCACTGGATAGGGTGCTGTCTTGTGCAAATAATTTTAAGGGAATAAACAGTAGGAGAAGTATCAGGTTGCGCATATTTCAATCAAAGTTCAGTAATTCTTTTGTATTTCCGGCAATCTCGAGTCCACCATTTCTGCCGGAATCCTTAAAAATAACAGTGTTTGTTTCTTTTTCAAGCAGCTTTAGGTGTATAACTGCATTCATACTTTCTTTTACTCTGCCCTCCATAAACCCTAAAACCGGAGATGCGAGTTCGGCTCCCTCTGCTCTGTCGGCTTTTATGGTGAGGATATGTTTTTTGTCTTCGAGAATGATATTAATATGCGCATCATCAAACTGCAGCTTTTTTAATTTTGCTCCAGTATAGGTTGCAAATTTTAATAATTTTCCATCCATTAAAAATGCACAGATAAATCCCACAAATGCACCGGTTAAAAAAGGGATTTTTGCTACAGAAAACTTAAAGGAATTTTGTGGTTTTGAAAAATGGTTGCTTTGCATCCATATCCAACTTGAGGGAAATGATCGTCCCCAGTCTTTTTCAATATATCCTCTGCCGCCGGTAAAATCAATTTCCCGGTTATTGATATTTAATTTCCCTGTAATATTAAAATCCAAACTCACAACCTGATGATAACACTCCATAAATGGAACAAAACTATACCAACCCATTATGCCGGGAGCTGTGAGTTTTTTAGGCCACAAAAATTGTTCGTCGAAATGTAAAAGACCTTTTACTTTTGGAAGGTCTAATTTTAATCTGTTGGAGGAAAAACTATTTTCTAAAATTCTGATCTTGAATTTTTTACCACTTGGTTTGAAATCGATGGCATCAAATTTAAAATATTCGGCAGTGATGTTTTTACCGTCCAACACCTGGATGAAGGATTGTTTATTGCCTTCTGCATCCATTGCAATACCGGGGATTATTGCTATAGCAAAATTTTCCGTTTTATCCACTATTTTATAATACCATCCTTCAAAAAATGCCCTTTTCTTAAACCATCCATGATAGTTTTCGTGGTTGAAAAAGGCTTTGGCGTAGGCGGTTATTTTTGACATTAAGCGGAGGATTTTTTGGAGTCAGTAATATCTCAGGCAAAGGGTTTTATGGGTTTATTTTTTTTGGTTTTCGTGAAAAAAAAATGTGTCACGCAAAGGCACAAAGGGTTTTTGAAGTGTGTTTTTATTGGTGTGTTTTTTTTCTTTGCGGCTTTGCGTGAAAAAAAATGTGTCACGCAAAGGCGCAAAGGCGCAAAGGGTTTTTGGGTGTGTTTTTTTGGGGGTGTTTTTTTCTTTGCGGCTTTGCGTGAAAAAAAATGTGTCACGCAAAGGCGCAAAGGCGCAAAGGGTTTTTGGGTGTGTTTTTTTGGGGGTGTTTTTTTCTTTGCGGCTTTGAGGCTTTGCGGGAAAAAAAAACGTGTCACGCAAATGCGCAAAGTTTTTATGGGGTGTGCTTTTATTGGTGTGTTTTTATTCTTTGAGGCTTTGCGAGAAAAAAAATGTGTCACGCAAAGGCGCAAAGGCGCAAAGGGTTTTTGGGGTGTGTTTTTTGGGGTTATTGTTTAATAAATCCTGATGCATATATGCCAGTTTCTGTTTTGATTTTTAATCCATAAAATCCGGGTGGAAGATCGAAGACAGAAATTGTTTTTTCGAAATTATTTATTTCCATTATTTCTACTGTGCGGCCCATGTTGTCGATAATTTCTAAAGAAAGAATGTTTTCTTTTCCGGAAAGGGTGATATTATCAGTTGTTGGGTTTGGGTAAATATTTATTTGGTATGTATCAAGCTCTGTAATTGATTCATACACTATAAAAAAATCAGAAATATATCTAGGCATTAACTGATAACCACTTGTATATGGAGCATCTGTATCAAATTGTGAACCGATCCCTTTAATCTGAAACATATTAGTTGTTAGGAGGGGATATATATAATTAATGTCATCTAATGTTACTGTAGATAATTCTGTATTGTCATCAATTCTTATTGTGAATATATCGGTTCCGTTAGAAACTTCAACATTAAAGGATGTTCCGTCTCCAAGCCACTGCAAGGGATCAACCAACGTGAAACCATCTATATTTAATTCTACAAGATCTGATTCTGTTCCCTCATTCAGATCTGTAACAAAAGTTGGCACTTTCAAAGCATTTCCACCATCAATATAAATCAACGTATCCGCATCCACTTCTGTTAATCCGTTAAATTGATTTATTGCACCTAAAATATTTACTTCATCGCCTTCCACTACGGTATATCCGAATTCATTATCGAAACTGAATACAGAAATTCCTCCTGTATTATCAATTAAGGTAAATTGTAATCCGCCATCCCAGAGATTAACTCCGTAAACAACTCCGGTGAGGTCGACTAATTCGCCATCGGAAACTGCATTTCCATCAACATCTTCTGTTGTAACTTCTGCAATATCATAAACTGTATAAGTTGGAGGTGTTGCATCATTATCGGTAATATTAATTTCAAAATCTGCAATAACTCCAATAACACACGTTCCGGAAATTACCGTTAAATTCATGAGTAACATTTCTGTGGATTCTAATTCCACATCATCATTAATTGTTATATCAAAAGACTGTGAAGTAACACCGCCTGCTGTAAACGTATAATTTACAGGCAGGCTAAAAATATAATCAGAACCTGCCGTCATGGTAGTTGCACCATCTAAATACATTTGTAATTCGCAATCGGCAGATTCGGTTAATTCAATTGTTCCGCTAACGGTTCCAATAGATTCATCTTCCGTTGCACCAATAGTAGTAAAAGATGCAATTGGAGGAGTAACTAATTCATTATCTTCAATCGTGATCGTAAAGGTTGTATCTGCTCCTGCAGAACATCCGACACCACTTGCAAGTACAATTATTCCTATTTCAGTGCCTTCGGCAACAACATCATCCACTAAACCATAAATAACAGTTTGCGTTGTAGGTCCACCTGCTACAAAATCCAATGCGAATCCAAACAAACCATAATCAAATCCCGGTGTAGCAGTAGCAGCAGCTCCATATCCGAAATTAATGGTGCAATCGGCGCTTTCCGATAAAGTTACATCAAAAGTACCATCCAGATCACCTTCATTTACGGTAACCGCAGTAACATCAAAAGTATAAGTTGGAAGCGGAACAAATGGTCCGGCATTTATTACAATATCATCAATGGCAAATTCATCTCTGGTTCCGGCGCCGCTCACATCATTTCCGTTCCAGCTCAAATAAAACAGAGCACCGTCAGCAAGCGATAGTGCTGAAATTGTTGTTGTAATATTTGTCATATAAGGAGTAAAGTCAGCTGCTTCGGGTGAAGTATAATCAGCATCCGGCACATTATACCAGGTTATATTATCATAGGAATAGGATAAATTAAAACTATTTGCCCTGTTTGCATCATTTAATATATATACGGTGTAGGCTACATCGAAGGAGCCTATTACTTCACCGGTGTTATTTTGCAATTTTAAGATAAAACTGCCCGGTGTAAAGTCCCCATCAACCGGCTGCACCATTAAACCTTGATTGCCAACTATATCTACTGCGTAAACTCCCCCTGTGATAACAAGACCCATAGTAGCACCCCTTGCAAAATCGCCGGAAACAGCAGTTCCGCCAAATGCAACATCTCCTTCGCTGAAGCCAATAGCGCTCCAGGTATCAGAATTGAGCATACCTGCACCGCCTCCGGGTTGAAATCCCGCACCCGCAAAACCTGTGAAATCTATTGTTTCGGGACTGCCAATGCCTGTTATGCTCAACTGTGCATATAGGTAAGTACCTAAAAAAGAAATAGTTATAAGAAGTAATATTTTTTTCATGATGTTATTTTTGAATGCTTTTAAAAATGTCGTCAAATTTAAGAACAATTCCTTACTTCTTAATATTAACTAAATATCAATTCTGTTAAAACTCAAAGGGAGCTTTACACAATATTTTTTAAAAAAAATTTGCTTTCTTGACAGATATACGGATATTTGAAAAAATTATTTATCCTCCCATAATTTAACTATGATTAAAAATAAAGTTACCCCAACAACCGGAAGTTTATTGTTAAGCGAACCTTTTATGCTTGACCCGAACTTTAAACGCACAGTAATTATGTTGTGCGAACACGCGGAAGATGGCGGAACCGTTGGATTTATTCTGAATAAAACCTTAAATATTCAGGTTTGTGATGCTTTGGTGGGCTTTGATGAAGTTAAAAATGAGCTTTTTTATGGTGGGCCGGTAGCACAGGATACTCTCCATTACCTGCATCGTTATGGCGACCTGATTGAGGATAGTTTACATATTATAGATGATATTTACTGGGGAGGAAATTTTGATCAGGTAGGTAATATGCTGAAAGCAGGTTCCATTGACCAAAAAAATATCAAATTCTTTTTGGGTTACAGTGGTTGGAGTCCGGGTCAATTACAGGGTGAAATGGAGGACAACAGTTGGATTGTTACCCCTGCCAAAAGTCAATATATTTTTGATATTGCAAATAAGGAATTATGGAAGAAAGTGCTGAATGATCTTGGTGGCGAATACAAACAGATCACCAATTATCCGGAAGATCCTATTCTGAATTAGGATCAGTTTCCATTAAGATCAAATACCTTTTCATCACCTATCACAAAAATTTTATCGCCTTTTTTTGGATGAACCGTAACATAACCTGTGAATCTTCCAAAAGCAGGCAATGCTCCATAATTTTTTGAAAACCAAAAACAGGGCAAACGCAAAGATTGTTTTGCTTTTCCGCGCAATAAAATTCCGGGGTGAATATGTCCGTACAAATTGAGTATGGTATTATCTTCTATAATTAATTTATCATGACTTAAAATAATATTTTCTATTTGCAAATTGGATTCTATACATTCTATTAAAGCGAGATCGTACCAATTTTTATGTAAAATATCATGATTGCCAATTACCAATTTTATTTTGAGGGAGGAAAATGATTTTCTCCATTCCAGAAATTCGTTCATTCCATCATTTTCTTCGCTGTGAAACATATCACCGAGAAATAGGATCTGCCCGGGATTAAATGTATCAATCAAAGTCTCCAAACGATTAAGATCATTATGCAAAATACCTGCGGGAATTGCCACTCCGTTTTTGCGAAAATGTGTTTCTTTTGAGAAATGTGCATCGGCAATAATCAGCATTTTTTGTTCAAGCCAGAAAAGGGCTTTATGTTCGGAAAGGATGAAGGATTGGTTATAGAGATTTAGTTGCATTTGTTAATTATAGCATAGTATAAATGTATTTGTATCCCTTAATAAATCAGTTTTGTAATTAGTTTTTTAATTTTAATAACAAAATATAATTTTAATTACATAGAAATACTAAAGTCATAGGTGACAAAACTATTATTTAAATAATAAATCCCACGAAAACAAGTGAGAGTTAACTTTATCTTGTTTATTTGCTCTGCTTATTAAAGATAATGAACTTCCGCCCATA
>CAZXBG010000018.1:0-4071 GCA_964638865.1 uncultured Chitinophagales bacterium
TAGGATAATTGATGATATTGAATGACAGATGCTCCCCAGAAAATGAATTTGACCCGAAAAAATCTGTAAGGGGATTTGGAAGGAAAAAATAATGGATGTTAGGTATTAATTATTTTTCGGGTTTATTTATGAGGGATTAAAAAATTTGATTATAAAATTCCAGAATACCAAATTTTTTTCCCGTTAGGGAAAATAAAACCTCTGCGTTCTCTGCTTCTCTGCGGGGAACGCATTTTATCTGCAGGAAACATACATTTACCTCAGCAGGAACCCCATTTTCTTTGCGGGAAATAAATTCCTATATCATATTCAGAAACTGGTGGAGCAGACCTTGAACTGCTTTTGGGGGAAGTATTTCACCCTTTTCAATTTTAATTTCTTGTTCAGCAAGAAGTTTTCGAAAAGTTGGGTTCAGATGAAAATGATGGAGCAATTTATTATTCAAGTCTTCATGAAACCACTGCTTAAATTGTTGTTTTCTTCGGGTTTTAAAATATCCGTTTTGCGCAACAGTATTTAAATAGGAATTAATAAGTTGTTTAATAGTTTCAAGATTATGACCTGTAATTGCACTGCATGTTTCCGTTACAGTTTGCCAACCGGAATCTTTGGGTTGATATAAATGGATAGCGCGATCAACATCCCCTTTTGCAATTTTTGCTTTTTCCATATTATCTCCATCACTTTTATTGATGAGAATAATATCGGCCATTTCCATGATGCCTCTTTTAATTCCCTGCAATTCATCACCGGCACCAGCAATTAAAAGCAATAAAAAAATATCGGTCATGTCGTAAACCGCCGTTTCACTTTGTCCTACTCCAACTGTTTCTACAATAATAATTTCATATCCTGCAGCTTCCAGAATTATAATAGTTTCTCTGGTTGCTGAGGCCACTCCTCCTGTGGTTGTTCCGGCAGGTGTGGGACGTATAAAAACATTATCATTTTTCGACAATTCCTGCATTCGGGTTTTGTCGCCTAAAATACTTCCCTTACTTTTTTTAGAGGATGGGTCAACGGCAAGAACTGCAATCTTTTTATTTTCCGGGAGAAATTGATTTCCCAACGCTTCAATAAAAGTACTTTTTCCGGCACCCGGTGCTCCTGTTATGCCAATACGAATTGAATTTCCGGAATATGGTAAACAGTGGTCAAGAATTTCGAGAGCTTTATTTCTTTGGTTTTCTGCGCTGCTTTCCAATAAAGTGATTGCTCTTGCAATAATAACCTTGTCGCCGGCCAAAATTCCGGTTACAAATTCAGAAGCACCTAATAATTCGAGTTCTTTCAAGAAAAGTAAATATGGTATAAAAATAAAATCCTCCCGCTGTTTAAGGGGAGGATTTATGCACAAATAATATTTTTATCAAAATGGATTGAACGAAATGCCTATGGTAAGCGGATTTCCTGCCGGCCCTTTGCCATCAGAAAATATAGGCGCCAAACCGTAATAGGCCTCAATATTCACTTTCGAATATCCTAATCGCAGTGTTGGTCCGTATTGCAGGTTCGAGAGGTTCTTAACACGGTATTCTTTATACTTTATTTCATCGGCACTCGGTGTTTTCCAGTCGTCGCCAACATATTTTATATGGTTTGTCAATACATAACCTGCTTTAAATCCGATAGCGGCCTTAAAACGGTTGCCGTTCTTTTCGTCAGTCCTGAACCTGAATTCAATTGGAACTTCAAAATAATTGATCACAAATTTGTTCCTTTTCCATTGAATAGTATCGTTAAACTTAACCGGAATGGTAATGTCGGCGGTATCATAAGTAAATCGAGAATTGTTAAAGTAATTAGACCAACTGAATCCGGCTCCAACAGCAAAACTCACGTTATCACTTCCCAAAGGGATATCATAAAAGAAGTGAAAACCAACTCCACTGGATAATCCTTTAACATTAAACGAGTCAGGAGCGCCTAACCATCCGTCCCAGTGCACATTCATGATGATACGATCTCTGGAGGGGTCATCATCTTCTACTTCTGTAACGGGAGCAACAACTAAGGTTGTATCGGCTTGCCCCAAAAGGGAATTTATAGTTAAAAACAAAAATAAAGGCAGTATGATCTTTTTCATGAATTTCATTTTATCGGCACAAATATCAATAACGGGTGTAAAAGTAAAGAAATAATCGGTTATGCCCACAGTAGTTGCACATTCAGATGTGAAAAACGATAAAGTATCCTTTTTCATTTTCCTTAACACTTATTTATTTCATCCTATCCAAACCGTTTTATTTTCAATAGGTGTTCTTGAGGCTAGCATTTCTTCTGCGTTATAATTTCCGACATACAGCATTCCAAGACAGAGATCATGCTCGCCTAAATGCAAGAATGTTCGCATAACATCTTTGTAGGTCATTCCTCCGGTGCTCCAGTAAGCTCCTATGTTGTTTGCACTGGCTGTGAGCAACATATTTTGAACGGCACAGGCAACGGCACAAATTTCTTCATTCAGCGGAATTTTCATGCTTTCCTGACGCGTGAGCACTATCATAATAATATGAGAACATAATAGTGGGACAGTCAAAAATTTCTGATATTTTGCCTCTATAAATTGGTCGGTGGGAGTGATGTTTTTGTAGGATGTAGCCTGAAAATCTGCAAATTCCTGTAAACCGGTATTTGTAAAAACGATAAATTTCCAGGGTTCCGTTTTGCCGTGATTTGGCGCCCAGCTTGCATTTTCCAGCATATTTTTGATAAGTTCATCCTCCACTCTTTCGCCGGTATATTTTTCCGGTTTTATGGATCTTCTGTTTCTGATGAGATGATCTATCTCGATGGTATTGTAGTTCATATTATTTTTGATCTTAATTTTACAGCACAAATATGCAACGAAAAAACGCCGAATATCGGAATCCAATTTTACTATTTGTATCAATACTGCTTTTTATATTTTTTAATTCCTGTAAAAGCGAAAAAAATACAACATCAGAGGATAATGGTGCCAAGGGAGATAAAAAAGTGTACGATACCTGGCGCATCGATCAGGAATTAGTAGAATCGGGCTGCGAGCGACTCGATTGTATTCGCTCTATTGATGAGCCAAAATTTATTGCAGTGGATGCCGTTGACTTTCTTTCAGAAGAAGATTTGGTAATCGGATTAAAAATTGGGGAGGTAATAAAGTGTTATCCGCACGCAATTTTAAATTGGCATGAGATTGTAAACGATGAATTGGAAGGGAAAAAGATCGCCATTAATTATTGTCCGCTCACCGGCTCCGGCATGGCATGGAACCGCGAAATAAATGGAAAACTCACCGATTTTGGCGTTTCAGGCATGTTGTTCAACAGCAATATTATTCCCTACGACAGAACAACACGGTCGGCATGGTGTCAGATGCAACAATTATGTGTGAATGGCGAATTAATGGATAGCGCAGCGGCAACATTTCCGGTTATAGAAACAAATTGGGCAACCTGGAAAAAATTATATCCGAACAGCAAAGTGCTGTCCACCGAAACCGGAATGTCGCGCAATTATTTAGAATACCCTTATGATGCATATCGAGAAAATGATAATATTTATTTTGAGGTGCAATATGAAAGTGATACTTTATTTCAGAAAGAAAGATTATTCGGAATAATAGAAGGAAAAAAAGCAAAGTGTTATCGCTTTAATAATTTTAAAGGAGGCGTACGAATTTTAAATGATACGATATTTAATAAAAATATTATTGTAGTTGGAAGCGAACGCGATAATTTTATGAATGCTTTTGAGAATAAAGAAAATATAAAATATTCACCAGTAACAAATAAATTACCCGGCGTATTTAAAGACGACTCCGGAAATATGTATGATGCTTTTGGAAATTGCGTAGAAGGAGATAAAAAAGGAAATCCATTAACTGCTTTAAATGGATTTACCGCATATTGGTTTGCATGGTATGCGTTTTATCCGGAGGTGGGGTTTGAGTGATCCTCCTTCGCTAATAACTCTGTAAAAATTATGTTGAATGAAAAAAGCTATAGAGGCCAATGGAGGTAGTGAGAAAATTAGTTTATTATAATTTTAACTTTCGTTTTGGGTTAAATCTAAATGTTAATGCTAAGTCTG
>CAZXBG010000018.1:4171-35259 GCA_964638865.1 uncultured Chitinophagales bacterium
TATTATAATTTTAACTTTCGTTTTGGGTTAAATCTAAATGTTAATGCTAAGTCTGAGTAAACTCACCACTCACCATTCACCACTCACCGCTCACCACTCACCACTCACCTCATCACTCTATCGTTCTTCCCCCCGCCGTCTTACTTTCCACCGTAGAATTATCTATTTTTTTCATATTTACGCTCAGGTAAGCATAAATACTTTCTGAAGTTGATTTATATTCTTTTCCTGCGTATTCAATAATTCCGGTTCTGCCTTCCCAGCTTTTTGCCATCATGGTATAACGTCCAGAATAATCGCTGTTTGCACCAAAACGCAAATAACTTCCGTCCGTGTCAAAACTAATCAGAAAAACGTCTTTGCTTTCTGCTTTAACAACAATTCCCGGAGTTCCGGTTGCAATTACGATTTGTTCTACTTTTTTTCCATCCACGATCTGAATTTCACCGGAAGTAATTTCTGTTTCGGAACTTCCCAATTCTCTGTAAAGGGTAATTGTACCTTCCAGATAGAATTGCACTTTTTTTAACTGATCTTCATTAAAGTTCGTTTTTGCCTGAGTATTAGATGTATAAGGACTGAGATTGATCGTACAAGAAGTTAATAAAATGGATAATACGATCGAAAAAGTAGTAATGGCTTTCATATTTTAATTTTTTGGCTTAAAAACAAGAATAATGCCACGGGTTGCTTGGGCGTTGTTTTGTGGTGGTAAAAATACGATAGTAAGTGCAGTTATTTGTGGAAGTGGTGGTGGCAGTCCCAGTCAACAGTGGGCAGTGGGCAGTTTGTAACATTGGGGCGTATTGCTTCGAATTGAAAATCAAACAATGAGTAATGAGTTATGAGTAGGTTCTCGATAGCTGAATGTTTAGACACCTGACTAATAACTATTGACTGTTTGGAGAGTGGTGATTGGTCAATGGTGAGTAACCAAACCCAGAACTCAGAACTCAGAACCCAGAACTCAGAAACCAGAACTACAATAACTTTTTCAATATCGCTTCCGCAGCAATTCTTCCTGTTGTGGCAGCTCCATTCATAAAACCCTGAAACTCAAAAGAGCAATGTTCCCCAGCAAAATAAATATTGCCATTAGGTTCCGATTGAGCTCCTTCAATGGTGGTGTATTGTCCGGGTTTAAAACAGGTGTAACTTGCTTTGGAATAATTATAGGTGGGCCAGTGAAATTTTGCGGAGTTATTGTTGAAAATTGTTTTGGATCCCGGGAAGAATTGATTTACCCCATTTAAAAAACGATCGGCATTTTCTTTATCTGTTTCGGTAATTAGTTTATCACTTTCTTTTCCGCCTGTAAAAATGGTATAACCACCTCGTTCCGATTTTTGTAATTGACTATTATCCCAGCCACATTGAATGGCTGCATCGCCAAATGCAAAACCGGTAAAACCTTGGTCGCGCCATATTCTTTTTTCATATCCCAAAAAGAATTTTGCATTTTTTCCGTAACCCATTTCCTGTATTGCTTTTATTTTTTGGGGAGATAAAGGGTAATCTATTTTGATGTTTTTTAATATCGTAAATGGAACAGTAATAATTACGAAATCGGCAGTAACACTTTCCGAAACTCCGCCCGCTTTAATAAAATCCAATACAATTTTGTTCCCTTCTTTTTTCGAATGAATTGCTTCTAAAGTATATCCAATATTTAATTGATATTGTAAAGTTCTTGTTAAACGATCGGGAATTAATTGATTGCCTCCTTCTATTTTATAACGTTCGTCGCTGTATCCTGAATAATTAAATTCTTCTTTCATTCCCGGATCCATTAACAATAAAAAGTTGATCGCTGATTGTTCATTTATATCCAAACCATATTCCGTTGTGTATGCAACATCCAATAATTTATACAATAATCCGGAAATGCCAATTCCTGCTAAATAATCAGCAATGGAAAGCTGGTCTAATCTAAGGTCGTTTTCGTTATATGTTTTATAAGAGATATAATCACTCATGGCATCAATATCGTTATGTATCTGTGGAGCAAAGGGTAAAAATAATTGTAAAATTTCTTCATCCGTAACTATTTCCCCTTCAAAATAATAACAGGCATGTGCTAATTGTTTTTCTGACTCAACATGTGTATCAATTAATGGAAGTTCAAATTCTTTTATCAGTTTAAAAATTTCATCGTGCGTTGAATCAATAAATTCTCCACCTAATTCGGTGGTCAATCCCTGACCCAGCATATCCGTTGCAGTATAAATTCTACCTCCTGTTCTGGGTGATGCTTCAAAAATTTTAGGGAGATAACCTGCTTTTTTTAATACATGCGCTGCATTTAATCCCGCAATGCCGGCTCCAACAATTACAATTTCAGGTTTACTGTTAGAGGTACATGCCTGCAAGAATGCAGTTGCTGCTAAACCGGTGAGTAAGGCTGCTTTTCCGGTGGTTACCATAAATTTTCTGCGGGATATATTTTGTTTATTTAATTCTACTATCTCTGAAACAGGAATATTTTGTCTCGCACTTTGTGATGCAAGATGAAAACCTTTTTGCAGCGTATTTAATAAATTCGTTTTCGCAATTCTGCGTTTTTTTAAAAACATACAATTAATTTAAAATGAAAATTCGGGTTAAACAATTACCAACTGCTGCCTGCGCCTCCACCTCCGGAACTTCCTCCTCCAAAACTTCCACCACCACCGCCTGAACTGCCACTTCCCGAAGAACTGGAGCGTGTGCGTTTAGGAATGGTATAGGTGCTTTGTTGTGTATAATTGCAGGAAGAGCACACATAAGTTTTTCTTCCGGTTCCGCTGGATTCGTAGGTTGGTGATGATATTGTTTCGTTTTTTGTCATAAGATATGCTTTCGATGTGCATTTCGGACAAGTGGTGTATTTGCTGAAATAATTTTCGTAACGAAATATTTTTATTTCATTGGTAATTGGATGTTTCCAAACATCATAGTCAACCGATCTTAATTTTTCTTCTGTTAATTGAAATGCCGCTAAAAAACTGTCATCTGTAATTTCATTTAATTTATTCAGATTTGCGGTACCATCGGCACTCAATGGTGGAGCGTCACGAAGTTCTTTCATTCTTTTTCGGTTGAAAAAACCATAAAAAATAAATGGTAGTGGGAAAAAGATAGTACTTGCCAGCCATCCTTTACTATGTGATTTGGATAATAAATTATAGGTTTCCTGTGGTAATTTATTTGTTGTTTCTTTGAAAATATATTTATTTATGCGAAAACGTTTTTCCACCAAAAGCACCAGAATAAATCCATAAATAAATACTCCCGCTTCTACAATACGCACAGATCCAACTAGTTCCTGCCACGTAATAAATGCTGCCGGAATACCCAAATTAAGTGCAAAAAATTTGGTTTTCATGTAACCTTCCTCTACATTATTTTTTACATAAGCAGGAGCGGTTTTCAAACTTTTTTTCCTATTTGCAAATACACCAATTGCAGTTAACAAATATCCCAAACCAAATATTATGATACCTATAATACTGGAGTCTTCACGCCACCAGGGTTTATATCCATAATCATTTAAACTCTCCGCTAAAACTTCCTCGCGATACATAGGATCATTCAATATTTTAATTACTTCATTTACTCCTGCAAGCACACAATCGTCGATGCGTCCTTCTTTTGCCAGAGGAACCATATATTCTTCCTGAATTCGTTTACAAACTGCATCTGTCAGCATTCCTTCCAACCCATAACCAACTTCAAATTCCATTCTCCGCTGATCCATTACAAGTAATATCAACAAACCATTATTATTTTCCTTTTGCCCTATTCCCCAATGTCTGAATAATTTAGTTCTGAAGTCACCCGGAACGGCATCGCCAATAGAATTTACAACAGCAACAGCAACCTGCGCCGTGGTAGAATTTTCTAAACCCAGTAATAATTGATTAATAGTGGAAACTGCACCTTCGCTTAAAACATTATCCGGATTACTCACCAAACCTCCATTCAAACTTTTGGGATTTGGAATCGATTCAACTGTGTAAACCGTTTGCGCAAATAAATTAAACGTAAAGAATATCAGAAACAGAGAAATAGTGCTCCTCATAATTGTGTTGATTTAAGGGCTTTAAAATACGATTTTTTTTATTCCTGTACTACATCCACTTTTATTCTCACATCCTGATTAGCCAAAATCCACAAAGTGTAAAATACCAATTTTGCGCGTTCTGCCAATAGATCGAAATTGATCTTTTCAATGTCGTCGGTAGGTTTGTGGTAGTCGGCATGTGTTCCGTTGAAATAAAAAATTACCGGAACATTGTTTTTTGCAAAATTGTAATGGTCGCTCCTGTAATAAAAACGATTTGGATCGGTTGTGCTGTTGTAAGTGTAATCCAGGGTGAGATTAGTATATGTTTTTGCCGCGGCTTCATTGATATTATGCAGGGCAGTACTTAAAAAATCAGAACCTATGATATAGACATAATTAGAATCATTTTTATGTTTTTCATCCACGCGACCTATCATATCAATATTGAGATTTGCAACAGTATTTTCCATTGGGAAAACCGGATTTTCCGCATAGGCTTTCGACCCTAATAAACCTTTTTCCTCCCCTGAAAATGCAATAAATAAAATACTTCTGCGAGGTCCTTCCTCATTAATTTTAGCGCTCATCATCGCTTCTGCAATTTCCATGATGCCAACTGTTCCGGAACCGTCATCATCTGCTCCGTTGTAAATAATATCGCCTTGTTTACCTAAATGGTCGTAGTGAGCAGAAATTACAAGCACTTCTTCTTTAAGATCCGTTCCTTCAATATATCCAATTACATTATCAGCAAATACTACGCGTTCTCCTTTAACAAGATTTAAAATCAACGTTGTATTATAACTAAATCTTACAGGCTGTGCACTTGCATTTATTTTATCGATAGATTTTTGTAATAATTTCTTTTTCTTTCCCAATAATTTTTCTGCCATTACTTGCGAAATAAACAGATTATTTACGTAATCGGCCTGTTTGTATTCTGATTTAAGTTTCAATAAACTTCCTTCCAAAAAATTTCGCCATTGTGGATCAGAAACAATTTCAGCAAAATTAGGGTCTATCATTAATATACATTTTGCCCCGTGTTTTGTGGCTGCATTCACTTTTTTTCTCCAGTCTTTTGTCCATACCGAAAGAGAATCAGATCCTGTTATTAATGATATATCGTTTTTCGCAGGCTCGCCATAAGCTACTAAAATTATTTTGCCTTTAACATTATAATCTTTATAATCGCTGTAAAGTGAATCGTCAATTCCGTAGCCTAAAAATACAATTTCATCGGCGGTAAATGACAATGAATTATTTGAAGTTACATAACCATAAAAATCACTCATCAATCCGAATAAATTATTTTTATCCGCAATCGTGGAAGTTTCCCATCCATATTCCATTAACGGATAATCCTGATAATATCCACCAATTTTTTTTAAGGGAGGAATTCCTGATTTTTGTAATTGACCTGAAATATATTCCGCAGCCATTACCAACCCTTTTGTTCCGGTTTCTCTTCCTTCAAAATAATCACCTGCTAAAACAGTTAGGTGTTCTTTTAATTCGGAAGGAGTAATGGTGTTGGCATATTTAATTCCGAGGTCTTCTGTTTGAGCAGAAATTTTTAATCCGCAGAAAATGCAGGTCACTAATAAAAAATAAATACGGTTCATAAAGTGAGATATCACAGATCTTAAATTTTGTCCACTCTTTTTTGATGTCTTCCACCTTCAAATTCCGTGGCCAGAAAAACAGCAATAAACTGAATTGCTTCTTCCAGCGAAATAAATCTGGCCGGAATACAAATTACGTTGGCATTATTATGTTGTCTTGCGAGTGCAGCAACATCTTCTCTCCAAACCATTGCAGCTCTAATCTTTGCATGTTTATTTGCGGTTATACAAACTCCATTTCCGCTTCCGCACATAACAATGCCCATGTCAGATTCTCCTGCTTCTATACTTTTTGCGAGAGGATGCACAAAATCCGGATAATCGACCGAATCAAGTGAGTGCGTTCCGAAATCGAGCACGCGATATCCCTGTGCATTTAAATAATTGATAACAGCTTCCTTATAAGGAAATCCTGCATGGTCGCAGCCTATTGCGATGATGTTGGGTTGCATTCTACAAAGTTAACAGAAGTATCTAAAAAATTTATAAGCTTAATACACATTAACAAAGTTCCTCTCCAAAAAGGCGGCACTCTCAATAATTATGCATTATCAAGCGCTTTTTTTCTTTTTTTCTCCACTACCATAACCACTATTATACTCACTTCATACAATACCCAAAGCGGTGTTGCCACTAAAAACAAACTGAATGCATCTCCGGAAGGCGTAATAATAGCGGCAAGCACTAAAGAAATAATAAATGCATATTTTCTGTTATTTGCAAGAAATTCTCTTCCCAATAAACCCAGTTTAGCCAAAAAATAGGCTATCATCGGAATTTCAAAAATTAATCCTGTCCATAAAATCATACCTGTTAAAATGCCCAGGTATGAATCGAAGGTAAACTGATTTTCAATTTGATTGCTCAATGTAAATGTTGCAAGAAAATTGATGGAAAAAGGAGCCAATAAAAAATATCCGAAAAATGCACCGATATAAAATAAAAGTGTTGCTATAAATACAGCTCCACCTAAATTCATTTTTTCATGACTCAGCAATGCGGGTTTTACAAAGCGCCATATCTCCCATAAAATATAGGGGAATGCAAAAATAACGCCTCCCATAAAAGCTACTTTAATATATAAAAAGAAGGGAGAGGAAAGGTTGAGATAAAACAATTTATAATCCAGTGTGTTGTAACATAATCCACTGATATTAAAACGTTCACCCAGATTGCAGAATATTTTATAGGTAATAAAATCAGGATTTTTTGGAGCCAGAATAATTTTATCAAAAATAAATTCAGGATATATTAAAAAGCCGATAGATAGCAATATAATTACTATAACTATACGAACTATATGCCACCTGAGATCCTCCAGGTGCTCCAAAAACGACATTTCGTCTTTCTTACGTTTAATAGCGGCCATTTAAATCTCGGAGAGGTACGTTAAATTAAATTGGATAAATTATTTACTGTTGATCAGATTATATAATGCATCCAAATTGGGACTCAAAATAATTTCGGTACGGCGATTTTTTGCCTTGCCTTCTGTTGTTGAATTATCGGCAACCGGAAAAAATTCTCCCCGTCCTTCTGCAATTACTCTTTTTGCGTCGAGACCATTTTCTGTTGTCAGAATTTTAACAATACTTGTTGCGCGTAATACACTTAGATCCCAGTTGTCTTTTGGAAAATTTGCACTTTTCATTGGAACATTATCGGTGTGGCCTTCAATTTCAATGGAAATATCACCATTTGCTTTTAATACATCAGCCAACTTTTTCAGCGCATCTTTTCCTTTCGGGTCAACAACAGTGCTTCCGGATGCAAATAATAATTTCTCACTTAAGGAAACATATACTTTTCCGTTTTTGCGCTCAACAGTAAGATCGCTGGAGCTAAATCCTGCCAATGCTTTATCAATGGTATTTTTCAGGTCAGTTACGGTCTGTTCCTGTCTGTTTAAAATATCCTCCAACTCCTTTACTCTTTTAGAGCGCGCATCAAGGTCAACTGTTAATTGGTCTATACTTTTTTGTTGGTCGGATAAAGTTTTTTCTTTGTTGTTTAATTCATTTTCTTTTGCAATAAGTTGATCACTTTTTAATTGAAGGTCTTCCCGTAACTCCTGATTTTCAGAAGAAGATAATGCTAATAACTGGTTGATGCGGTTATTTAACTGGTCTTCAATCTGGCGCAATTGTTCATTTGCTTTCACCATATTGTCGTAACGGGTATGCACATCAATGGAATCCTTTTGCATGAATTTGACCTGGGCTTCATAGTTTTTAATCATTTTGCTCAGTTCGGCAACCTCTGCAGATTTAGCCCGCAATTGACTGTGTAATACCGCTGTGTCCTGATAACATTTGTCGCGGGCAGCAACGGCATCCTGAAATTTTATTGCCGGTACGCAAGAGGTCAGATAAAAAGTAGCAACTAAAAGTATGATCGAAAGTTGTTTCATAAATGGTTTTTTTTGATTTGCAAAATAATTTGTTTTTATTGAATATTTTAAACCTTGTTATTAACGTCTCTTTAATAAACCGAGTAATCCACGCTCCAAAACATTGATCACGGTTCTTGTTAATTGATGTTGTGTGGTCTTATCTATAAAAGGGGGTTGTTTCTTTTCCTTCACTTTGCGTTCGCGTTCTTCCTGTTTTATTTTTTTCTCCTCTTCTTTCAGTTGTTTTTCTTTTTCTGCAAGTTTTTCACTTTCGGCTAATTTTTTGCTCAGAATTTCATGGGCACTTTCACGATCTATCTCTTCATTATATTTTTTTACCAGACTTGAATTTCCAATTAAGGTTTGCATTTCCTGCTCAGAAAGTATGTCCATTCGCGATTGTGGTGCCACCAAAAGTGTATGCGCAAGCGGCGCCGGCGAACCTTTTTCGTTTAGGGCTGTAATAAGTGCTTCTCCAATTCCAAGGTTTGTCAATAATTCCTCGGTTTTATAAAAATCTGTCAGGGGGTAATTTTCAGAAGTAAGTTTGATCGCTTTTCTGTCATTCGCTGTGAATGCACGCAATGCATGTTGAATTTTTAATCCAAGTTGCGATAAAACTTCTGCAGGAATATCAGTTGGCAATTGTGTACAGAAAAATATTCCCACTCCTTTAGAGCGTATTAATTTAATAATTGTTTGTATTTGCTCCAATAAATTTTTACTTGCTTCATTAAAAATGAGATGTGCTTCATCAATTATAATTACCAACTTCGGATCTTCCTTATCACCAATTTCTTCGAAAGTATTATACACTTCAGCCAAAAGGCACAACATAAAAGTAGAAAACAATTTCGGTTTGCTCTGAATATCCGTAAGGCGCAAAATATTAATGTATGCCTGGCCTCGATCATTTATTCTGCAGAGGTCGTCCACCTCAAAACTTTTTTCCCCGAAAAAAAGATCTGCACCTTGCTCTTCAATTTCTATCACCTTACGCAAAATAGTTCCGGCGCTTGATGTGCTTATTGTTCCGTATTCTGATTCGATCTCTTTTTTGCCTTCGTTGCTGAGATAATTAAGCGTTTTTCTAAAATCTTTCAGGTCTAAAAGAGGTAATTTTTTATCATCACAATATTTGAAAACGAGGGAAACAACGCCTTGTTGAATATCATTTAATTCGAGAATTTTAGAAAATAACACCGGCCCGAATTCAGAAATTGTTGCGCGTAAACGAACGCCATTTTCGTTGCTGATGCTCATGAGTTCTACCGGGTATCCCTTAGCCTTCCAATCTTTGCCAATCTTTTGCATGCGATCGTCAATTTTCGGATTTGGCGTTCCTTCCATTGCAATGCCGCTCACGTCACCTTTTATGTCCATAATGAGCACTGCAACACCATTATCACTTAATTGCTCCACAATTCCCTGAAGGGTTTTTGTTTTACCCGTTCCGGTTGCACCTGCAACAAGTCCATGTCTGTTCATCATGCGCAACGGCACTTTTACAAGGGTTTGAGCAATAGGCAGATGATCGAATATGGCAGTTCCCAGAACTATGGACGTTCCCTCAAAATTATAACCGTTAAGTATGCTTTGTTTAAATTCTTCTGTCCGATCCACGAAAAAAATGATTTAATTTGCGACTGCTCTGTGCAGATGGGGCAAAGATACATGTTATAATTTTTGTGTAAATCCTTAAAAACAATAAATCAAACCAGCATGGCAGCGAAATCAAAAACAGCCTTTTTTTGTCAGCAATGTGGATTCGAATCGCCCAAATGGCAGGGAAAATGCCCCTCTTGCAACCAATGGAACACTTTTGTGGAGGAGGTGGTAGAACGTTCTGAGCCAAAAGAGATCTGGAAGGAGGAAAAGCCCGATAAACGCGGAAATAAACCTGTTTTACTCGATGAAATTGCGGCTGGAGATGTGCAGAGAATAGTCACCATTGACCTGGAACTGAACAGAACGCTTGGTGGCGGTGTAGTTCCGGGAAGTTTGGTTTTGGTTGGAGGCGAGCCTGGAATTGGAAAGTCAACTTTATTATTACAACTCGCATTGGAGCTTCGAAAAATAAAAGTATTGTATGTGAGCGGCGAAGAAAGTGAACAACAAATAAAAATGCGCGCGGAGCGATTGAAAGGAAAAAATCCGGAATTATTTATTTCTACAGAAGTTTCCATCGGTAAATTATTTACGCAGATAAAAAATCTGGAACCGGGAATGGTGATCATCGATTCTATTCAGACCTTAATTTCCGATTTTGTGGATGCCACTGCTGGAAGTATATCACAGATAAAAGAATGTGCCGGACAATTGCAGCGATATGCCAAAGAAAGTAATGTTCCGGTTTTTATTATCGGGCATATTAATAAGGAGGGATATATTGCGGGCCCAAAAATTTTAGAACACATGGTGGATACTGTTTTGCAATTTGAGGGCGACAGAAATTATACGCACCGAATTTTGCGCACCATAAAAAATCGTTTTGGTTCTACCAGTGAGATCGGAATTTATAAAATGGAAGGTGATGGTTTGCAACAGGTAAATAATCCCAGCGAATTATTAATTACCGAAAAAGATGAACCTTTAAGCGGAGTTGCAATTGCTGCCACCATGGAAGGAATGCGACCGATGTTGATAGAAGTGCAGGCGCTTGTGAGTCCGGCAGTATATGGAAATCCACAGCGCACAGCCACCGGATTTGACTTGCGCAGAATGAGTATGTTGCTCGCCGTTTTGGAAAAACGCGGAGGTTTTGCTTTTGGAAATAAAGATGTGTTTTTAAATATTGCGGGAGGATTACGCGTGGAAGATCCTGCAATAGATCTGAGTATTGCCTGTGCACTTTTATCGTCCATAGAAGATACCTATATGCCAATGAATATTTGTTTTGCTGCGGAAATTGGATTAAGCGGAGAGCTGCGTGGAGTAAGCAGAATAGAACAACGCATTATGGAAGCGGAAAAACTGGGATTTGAAATTATTTATATCTCTAAACACAATATGAAATCGCTCAATATTAAAAAATATAATATTGAGGTGAGAGCTGCAGGTAAGATGGAGGAGGTTTATCAAAGATTATTTGTTTGATAATTTTGATTTTTCTTTTTTTGTATGAAAAGAAAAAATAGAATTAATATCAAAATATCCCGATTAGCATAAATAATTAAAAAAATGTAACCTTTAAACTTTATTTACGTTTAAATGATTTGAAAGATATTGTTGATTTAAAAAAAAATAATTTTGTGGAAAAAAGAAGTGGTTTGTTATTCCTATTAATGTTTTTATTTATAGGTGGAAGTCTAAAAGCACAGGAAATGCAAACGGTAGCGAATGTTGATTTAAAAAAATATGCCGGAAAATGGTATGAAATTGCCTCCTTTCCGCAGCGTTTTCAAAAGGGATGTAATTGCACCACCGCTGAATACACTCCAACGGATAAAGGGTATATTATTGTTGAAAACAGGTGCAATAAGGATAGTATAGATGGAAAAGCATCCTATATAAAAGGCAAGGCATTTGTAGATAAAAATTCAGGAAATGCAAAATTAAAGGTGCAATTTTTCTGGCCTTTTAAAGGTAAATACTGGATAATTGATCTGGCGGATGATTATAGTTATGCAGTGGTTAGTCACCCCAATAAAAAATATTTATGGATATTGTCCAGAACTCCAAAAATGGATCAAAAAATTTATGATCAGATCATTTCCAATTTAACGTTGAAGGGGTTAGATGTGAATAAATTAAGGGTTACACAGCAATGCGGGGATTAGGAAATACTCACGTAGGGTTGGCAGGGTTGTTTAAATTTTTATGAACTGCAGAAATTTTCTATTAATTAAAAAATAAAATACACAATTTCAAAGCTATAAACGTTTAATTTTTCAAATGATTTCCTGCAATTATTCGCATCAGGATTCACATTTAAGAATTTATATCTCCTATTATACTGAAAATTGTGTTCATTACTATCTCCATCAGTAAGATTAAACTATTTATTCAATTGAAATTCCGGTTTCATCACTTTTAGGATTTTCTTTTCCATTATTGTCCACTATTGTAATGTAATAAAAGTATGACCTTCCTTTTTTTGCAGTTATATCTGTCCAGGTTTTATCTGTTGCTGATAATGTTGCGGCAACTATCGGTTTAATATCCTTCTCATACCTGTAAATTTGAATATTTTTCATACCGTTAAAAACCGGATTGCTCCATTCGAGAATAGGCTTGCCATTTGACATATATATAATTAGCCCTGTAACATATAAAGGCTCTATAATTCTGCTTTCAGTTGCGACACTATAACTAAAATCTGATAAACCCCCGAAATTATCCATGCTTTGAATTCGGTATTCATAACGAGTAGTTTGAATTGCTGTAGTATCTATATAATATTCCGTTTTTGACTCACCAATTTTTTTATAGTTTGACTCACCCTGCATTTTTCTGAAAATTATATTTGTATTAATTGTAGTATCAATAATATTATTCCAGGTAATCACCGAATTCCTGCTTTGTGTTTCTACATTGACATTGGTGGGTGCACTCGGTTTAGTTTCAATACCAGGTCTCACTGTTACTCCATTTGAAAGATCACTTAATGCATAACTTGCTGATTCCGTTTGAACATAGTAAGTATAGAAAAATGATCCGGAAAGCGATTCGCTTTTATCAAAATACACAGTAAATTGTTTATTAGTATCAAAAGGAACAAGTGCAGATATTAATAATTTAGTTGTGTCATATTGAAGGCTCCTATAAATTCTATACCCCCTGATATTTTTTTGTTTAAGTTTAATTGATAATTTAACGCCACCTGATAAACCTTCAGCTACCACATACGGAGGCATAGGTTTAGAGGCTGACCGGTAAATACCCGGTATTTTAGCCGTAGGAAATAATTTATTTCCCATTCTGTCAACAGTTTCAATATAATAATAATATGTTTTTAAGGCAACAGCATTATTATCATGAAATGAAGAATCGTTTTTTGATGCACTGCCAATCAATTTATACTCTCCGTTAAATTTTTCCCCTCTGTAAATGTTAAATCCTGAAATATTTGTTGTGCTTTTACAATCCCAACTGATAGATTGACCGGGATAATTTTTATCATAAAAAACCTGGAGGTCAAAAGGTAATGAAATTTGTTTGGGATCATAAGCCGCAGTTCTTGCAGTATCGGAGTGAGATGCAAGTGCGCCATAAAAATTAAAAGGAATTACAAAATAATTGTAGATATGATTTTCTTTTATAGTTGTATCACTAAATACGAGTATTAATCCGGTATCCGTCTGTACTGCATATCTGGAACACTTTACCGGTGTATAAATATTTGAATGGTCATCGCTTCGCATAACTCTGAAGAAATTAAGTATTTCGTTTCCCGGAACAGAATATTTTATTGTTATCTGCTCTTTATTTGTTTCAGCATTTTTAAACATTGGTGCCGGAAAAGCATATTTACCGGGGAACGAAACATTATTGCTTGTGAAATATGGAACAGCTTCACCATTTGCCATTATTTTTTTTATGGAATATTCGTAATCAACATTTTCTTTTCCGCTGGCGTCATATATGGTAATTCCAAGCGCCAACCTAATTATCAGCGCATTGCGCCACACAGGAACAGAATCAAGTGTTTTATATCTTGAGATTTTATCCCAGATATCATTGTAAGGGATTATCGATTTATCTATAAACTCAGGAGTATAAGCATTTGCTTTTGTTAGATTGGCAAAAAATTCTTCCCGAGTGTCAGGCACCGCATATTGTATTATTTTTGTCCATTTAGATTCACTCGTTTCTTTACGAAGTATTTCATATCCGGTTACAGGTTGCGGAAGTGCTAAAGGATATTCATAAGAAACATTTATATAAATTCCTTTATCTGATGCAAAGGCAGCCTCCTGATCGGTTGTTGATGCAGAGACAAATTGTTTAATTGAAATAAGCGCAATAAATATTAATTTTTTCATAACAATATTTTATAATTCAACTGATTTAATATCAAAATCTACATTCAAATCTGCGTTTGAATCTACAGATGCATTTACTTTAAATATTACTTTTCCATTAAAAGACTCATTATTACATGAATCTCCTGCAGGTGTATCGAAACAAGCTCCACAATCACTGTCACAACATCCAAATCCAACCTCTAAACTTGCACCTACACCAAACTGCGCAAATCCAGAAAGTGTAAATGTGCCAGCCTCGTTATTAAAATCTCCCATTAGCCCCATTGTATATTCTGCATCAAAGCCTCCATGTGCACATCCAACAATCGCGCTTACACCGGCATCGGCATGCAATAAAAATTTTACACCCTGACTAACATGTAAAAGGGTTGCTTCATTAAAATTCATTCCCACTCCAAAATCGGCCATGTATTTTATATTCAGACTTCCGCTTGCAACAAAAAAATCAAAACTTAAATCGGGTAGAATGGCAAGTGGTGATAATGATCCATTTACATAATAACCGGAAAAATTCTTATCGAAGCCCGGGGGTAATGCACCAAGAACAGAGTGTTTTATAAATATTTCTTTAATATAATTGTCATCTTTAACGGGGTAGTCGCCAAAAACAACAGCAGCAACCAAACTAATTGGTACATTTATAGGATTTACATCACAGGTGCCGGCAAAATACCATCCCAAACTACCAAATTTAACCTGCGCAGAAATTGGACCCAGTGAAACTAAACCTGCACTTATCTGGCCTATAAAATTCAAAGAGCCGGTTAGTTCCTGGATATCGAAATCGTATCCCAGCGAGAAATCACCAAACGGCGTGGGAATATTTGTCAAACTTATATTTCCTTCATTTACTATAAGATCGCCATATACCTGTACCACTAAATTTCCACCTGCACCCGTAGTGCCGAATAAATCGCCTGAAAAAGCGTATGGAGTCCATGTATCATATAAGTTAGCATCCATAGCTCCTTTAATATTAATAAGTTTACTATTTTTAATAGGATTAATTATAAACTCTTGTCCATCGATAGTATTTATTGCACAAACTGATTTATTTTTTATTAATGTTATCTTATGATTAAAAACTCCCGTTTCGTATACTTTTCCCGTGCAGGTATACCCTTCTGAATTAAAAATTTTATCATTAATCATGAAATCGGCAATAACTCCATTCGTATTGATGCTGAAATTGAATTGTGGAAGCTCCGGTAAAGAAATTGTTCCGCCATTATTTTTATAGGTGATGGTAGTTTGCTGAACCGCCAACAAAGGTATGTGCAGGTCAAGAGATCCATTTAATGTTATTGAATTTGCAGTAACACCGAGCAATCCGGCATTCGAAATAAAATCGGCGTATTCATAAAAATTAGTGGGAGTTGATTTGGTCTGATATTTTTTTGTACCATCGCTTTTCAAATTAATAAAATCAAAATTTATTTCTGTATCGTTGCTCATTCCAGGCAATGAACTGATATGTCCTGCAGGAATTGAACCCTTTGATGTAAGGGATAATTGCCAGTTGCTTCCATCAAAACCAAATTGATTTTTGCCCGTAACAGCAAGTGGTATAATATTGATAAGCATTAAATTATTAAGATCAAATGTGCCTTCTGTTGCATATTTAATTACATCGTAATCAATATCTATAGTTTTTATCAATGGTATATTTAACCCATCTGCTTCAAGCACGCCGGATAAAAATTGTAAACCATTTGAATTGAATTCCCAATTGCTACTTTTCAAGTTCCATTTATTCATTTTAAGTGTGAGCTCTGTATTCCCAATTATTTTTTCAATTGTTGCAGGAACACCCGGATGAATAATAACATCGCCAATAGGCGCCTTAATATCTGCTTGTGATAAGGAACTGATTTGCGTATGTACCGTTGTATTTAAAATAAGTGCTTCTGAATTTATAAATGAACCTGATGTTGAAGCAGTTCCGTTAATATCATATAACTGATATGTTATTGCACTACCTGTTGAACTTGTAATCGGATAGCCATTGGTAATAACATAAGGATTCGCTGCGTCAGGATTAATGGATTTGATATTCATTTTTTCCACTGCATCTGTTATCGCCGGAGCATTGATGTAAAGACCGGAAACTTCATCAAATTTCAGGGTAGATTCGTTAAAATTAATCGGGTCGATTTTTACTTTTCCTTTCAACACACCTTTATCTCCCCCAATTCCGACCATTTTAACAGGAAATAAATTATCTCCTTGCAAGGATATATAAGTGTTCAGCAAAGTGATATCAATTGTTTTTGTTTCATCAAAAGTTATCTCTAATATTCCATCGGGAATTGCATATCCGATCCCATTTGGATTTTTAATTGAGCCCGCCTTAATTGGAACC
This sequence comes from uncultured Chitinophagales bacterium, assembly GCA_964638865.1. Classification (GTDB taxonomy): domain Bacteria; phylum Bacteroidota; class Bacteroidia; order Chitinophagales; family BACL12; genus UBA7236. The sequence goes on from CAZXBG010000018.1 coordinate 20,583, forward strand.
TTATTAAAATGTATGGCTTCACCAGGATCAGTTATTTTAAAATGATCGTTTGACGGAAGATCAACAAATGAACCGGTAATATATACTTTTCCTCCGGTTTCGGATAGATGTTCAACTTCAATGGGAAATCCCCACAATCTGGAAATATCGATACTCTTATAAAGCGTGAGATTAAAATTTACATCAGCTGTGTTGGTAATGGTGTTTATTGATATAGAGTCTCCTATTTTATCTGATTGAGACTTTACGGCCTTGATCATTAATTCATTTCTTTTCGGTACATTGTGTAAAATATAATACCCATTATTATCCGTAAAACTCTGGGTTTTATAACCGGTAATATCTACAAATACTTTTGCCTGATCCAAAGGAGTGCCATTTACATAAACATGACCTTTTATTTGTGTAGCCTCTTCAATTGTTAAATAATAAGTTGAATAAACGTCAGATTCATTATTTACTATGTTGTATGGCTTGTTAAACCATTCTTTCCCGGAAGGACCTGTAATTATAACACTGAAATTGGTTGCTGCATTTTCAAACGCGAATGATACTTCACCATTGTTGTCGGTCTTTTTTGATAACCCTGTTCCATAAATTTCAATTGTAGCATTTGTAATTGGAACATTACTCAATGCATCCGCTAAATTGATGATTATATGATGCTGATTTTTTAATACAACAATATTGCCGGCATCAATCAGATAATTATTCACATTCACTACTTTGGTTGTTGTGAAATAATCAGGGTCTGCAGGATCAACAAAAATTTGCTGGTTTTGATTTGAAAGGGCTGGCCCTTGAAAATATCCATTTTCATCGGTCAGAATATTTCCCCCATCCCCAATATTTATTTGTGACAAAACGCCCTCTCCTATTTCATTAACAACTCTTCCCTTTACCTCGGCAGCCGGCGACATGGAAAAATTGAAAATAAATTGCTGACCCATTTTTAATTGTGGAATATTTCCCGGAAATACATAAAATTGATAGCCGGATTTTGTTGAATATAAAGAAAGGATGTTTTCAGATAAAGGGAAATTAGAAAAATTATAATAACCCGAGACTGATGTTTTTGTGGTAGCAAAGGATACGGAATTCTCTTTAATGGTTAATGTAGCGTCACCCACCATGTTGGAAGTATTATCACTTCTGCTAACATACCCATTTATTGATGGATTAAGCGCATCTGCATTAAATGTTGTTTTTACGTTTGCATAAATGTATTCAGCATTCCATTTTGCTTTATCCGGCGATTGAGCAGCAGTTGGATCAACTTCTATCGTTGATCCATAGGGTGTGTTGTTCCAGGAAAAATTTTCAAACCACATCGAATAATAATGAAGTTTGGGATTTATTGACGGGTCATCCGAAGAATAGGCGGAAATGACATAATTATCATTTGGTCCGAAATTTTTTACTAACCTGCTAAATGTAACTTCACCAGCTGCATTTGTAACGCCTTCACATATTTTTTCACTGTCAAAATACGATTCCTCTATAATGTCACCTCCCTCATTTTCCGGAACACCAAATGGCCTCTCAGTCCGCCATAATTTCACAACCAAACCTTCAAGTTCATCTTTATTAAACTCATCAGCATTTCCATTTCCTGAAATGGTAGCAGTTAATGAATAACTCCTTACGTTTACAACAATTGGATCGTTAAGCTGTTTAGCTTCTCCGGCTTTTAATTCAATTACTGTTTCACTGTTTGTAAAATAATCACTTTCTGTTAAAATTCTAACATAACAATATAATTTTCCCTGATATGTATGAGATGGATATGCTTCTTCTTCTTTTGAAAAAGAACCACTGTCATTAAAATATTGATCATAGTATCCATGATCACGTATTGTAAAAGAAGCATTTTCGTTTACCAATCCTAATTCGGTAAGGTCAGAGAACGAAAAAATATAATTCCCTGCGTCATCAGTTGTAGTAGTCGTTATTTCAGAGAGATTGCCAGTTACATCCGCATCTGCTGAACCAGCATAAGGTATATTAATAATATTGCCATCGCCTTTATCAATTGCATATTGCCGGACTAATTTAATTGGCTGGTTTTTAAACGGATATAATTCTGTTTCTCCCGGATCAGCAAACATATATTTCATATTTCCACTCAAAACTGTAGTGGCAGATGTTAATTCCTTACTCGTAGATTCAAATGGGACCAATGGAGTAATATATTCTTCATTAAAGAATGCCACATCAGTTGTTTCCCAAGGAGGACTGGTTGAAGGATCTTCAATATACCGGAACTCAAATTGATATTGCATTTTTGATTCATCAAATTTTTGATTTACGGGTGTTATTTCAAGAATATAATGATCTGCCGGGCCTATATTCTTTATCAATCCCGGAATAATAATTTTCTTATCATTGGTAACGCCATGAAAAATATATTCAAGGCCATTTTCCGCTGAATTTAATTTCTCCTTATTGCCCTCCTCATCCGGTACACCAAAAGGAACATAATCCCTGTAAATATCCACATTGAATTCATCCCTATTATCTATTGCGGGATTTGATTCGAGCTCATTCAATTCATAAAGTGTAATTGGATCTGTCATTTCAAAAACTGCTGAATTAGCATCTACAATAATTCCATTATTTGGAGTGCTATTAATTAGTTGGCTTAAATCCCTGTTATTATCCGATGGGTCATCATCTTTAAGTGTTTTGAAAAAAATTGCAGTTTGTTCCTGCGAAAATGATACTTCTTCAACACCTTGTTCAGAATAGAGTGGCATATAATATGCAGTCAGGTCTTCAGAACCATCCGTATTTAATGAAAATTCGAGGCTAAAATCTTTTGCCTTTGAAAGCAATTCACCAGTATTAAAGGTCGATCCCCACATTATTTGGTTTTCATCAAATGTTATTTTAGGATTGCAATAATATTCACTCTGTACATGTAACATCAATACTTTGTGAAGGTCACCGGTAGCAGTTGGATTATTATTATATACCGTTGATTCAAAAGAATAATTATTGGAAAAATAACCTAATGGTTCCATGGAGGAAAAATTAAAAGTAAAATTTCCTGAATTGTCGGTAATTGCCGTACCAACTGTTATAAATCCGGAATTAATTCCACTGCCATTGTCAATTGGATATAATGATTCTTTTTTTGTTTCATAATCTATTGTTTTTACAGCATAAATTAGTTCAATGGGCATATTTTTCATGAGAAAAGAATTCGTTTGGCCCTCCGATTTTAAATAATATTTCAGTTTCCCGGATACTGTATATCCCTGTGTAGAAATTAATGAAATAATTTCAACTTCGTCTTCCTGTTCAAAATATATAATTGGCAATGGCGCTGATCCGTAAATAAACGTACAGACTTCGCTCTCCCCATTATTAATAAATGTTGTTTCCCCTGCAGGATCAATGGCAGTTATTGTGTACGCGTATTTTTTTCCAGGCTCAAGAGTTGGTTGCCCGGGACCGTAAACAAATGAATAACCATATACAGTTTGTTCAAAAAATGGTGGAGTGGTAGCAGAATGGATGGCGTCATATGGATTTCGTTCGGCAGGGAAAACTTCTGCAATTTTTAATTGGTATTGTGTAGTTGCGGGGGCACCAATAGCCGGTGTCCAGGAAAAAACCATTGTTTGTGGATTTAGCGCCTGAATAGTATCACCACATATTGGGCTTGTAATAATTGACGGCTCAATAAATCTAACATTAAAAAAACCGCATCCCGGAGGGTCGGATAATAATTCATTCGTTCTATGATCATATGCTTCAACACAAACTGTATAATAACCTTCAGGAAGTGCTTGATTGCTGACCAGTAAATTTCGATCTATTCCGGTGATTAGCGCCCTGTTGAAATTAAAATAGGGTTCAAGATCATTGCCATATAATACTAGAGTTTGACCTGCATTAATTGTTATAAATGTTGCTGGTATGATATCAGGATTTGAAGTTATGCTTACTCCATTGTCTCCTGAAATACTTCCCCTTAAATAAATTTCCTCACTGGAAGTTCCGGTATTAGTAACGGTAACTACCAAAGTACTTCCATAATTTATATAATCATTAAGATGGAGGGGATAAGGGGGATTGATTAAAACATTTACTGCTATCTGGGCCTTAACTGCTAAGTGAGATATGAGAATAAATGCAATGATTAATAAGTTTTTGAATAGATTATTTTTTTTCATAGTTTAAAAAATAAAAGTATAAGTAATATTATTCGTGATCTCTGAATAGGAGGTAACATTATCAGATGTTGAATTAAAATTTATAGTGGCAACGGATAAACTGAGTTTATGTTGTTTTTTTATTGTATAACTTCCGCCAAGGTTTACATTTTTGATTTTTCCGGATGCCACCCCGTTTAAACGTGTTGTATTAAAGGTTAAATTCGAATAAACATTCAATATGTTTTTTAAAAATGTTTTATTTAATCCAAATGAAAGCCCTGCAAAGCGGGTGTCATTTATCGAATTAATTACGATGTTTGAATTATAGGATAAGGTCAATCCGCCATTATAAGGTAAATAAGTGAAATTATAGGAGATATTAAGGTTTTTAGTATTGTATTCGGTAAGCCCGGCAGTAAATGGATTTTTATCCTGCAATGTTTGCCTGCTGACAACAACAACGCCAGTATGGATCATTTTTTTGCTAATATAAGAATATCGTGGCATGAGCGTTAAATTCTGAGAGATTAAAGCAATTTTTGCTGTATCATTTAATTGCATCAATGCAGCTTTTTGCCCCGTTGAATAATTAGAATAATTGAGGTTCATGCCATAATTCGGTTTTGGATTTATGGAAACTGCTATTGAGCCGATAACGTAGCTATTGGTAAGGGAATGTGATTGGGAGAGGTTGTCCTGCTGCAGTCCTATGCTTCCGTTAAAATATATCTTTTTTTTCCATGTTTTGAAATTTGTGCTAAGCGTTAAATTTTGTATGTCGCTTAAAAAAAAATAGGCCCCCATACTTTTATATTCAGGTGAGATCCTTTTATATTTAATCGTAGCGGAATAATTTTTTTCAGTGAACACTAAAGACATTTCGCCTGCGGATAATAATTGTGTGGTACTATTTACTATTATAATCCCATCAAGTGCTTTCTGAATCTTTTGAAGGTCAGCGCTATTGCTAAAAATTACGTCGTTTAACTTTATATCATTTGTATAAATACTGATGTCGTATTCTGCAGCCAGTGCAAACTTTTTACCGATACGTTGTGCTGTTTTAAATCCTGTAACAAGATTTGCCGCAGGTGTAATTAAGAAAGAAGAAGTATCATAATTTAATGAATTTGGGTTATCAGACACATTTAAGACAATAAGGTCAAAATATTTAGTTTTGGAACCTATGCCAATTTTTACGGCATATCCCGTACGCTCAAAAGCGGGGTCAGAAATAAAATTATCAATGGTATCTATGGAAGTTGCTCTTGTAAATCTTCCATACATAGCACTGAATCTGAATTTTGAAGGTATAAGGTCTATTCCTGCACCTAAAAAAGTATGTCCCGCAAGTGAATAAGTAGAATAGGAAAGATTTCTAAAACCGGCATGTGCCGTTACCCATTTATATGTAGGGCTTAACCCAAATTGATTAAAAGGTTGTTGAAATGACCTGTCTTGCTCACTGATTATAAAACTGAAAGGAATATTGAATTTATGTATTTGTAAATTAATATTGCCGCCAACATAAGCGGAAAATGGAGTTCTATGAGGTTCAATTCCGTTTGACCCATAAATATAAGTGCCGGTGTAGAGATTTCCTGATAAACGGAGCTTTATTTCATTGAGGTGCGTTGCGGTAGTGTCTGTATTGTTAATTACGAAATCATTTGAAGGAGAGTCTGAATTGTTTTCTGCCAATGCCACAGCCGAGCCTAAAATTATAGGTATTGTTGTAAGTAAAATGAGCCTGAAAATATTGTATTTAATATTGTTCATTTGTGGTACTTCCGTTAGGATTTAATCTGAGTGTAAAATTCGGATTGATTCAAAGCATGTGTATTACCCAATTTGGTTACATGAAATCTCCTAAATTTGTGCAAATGTTAAATTGATGAAGCCAATCGGTATAATATCAATATTACTAATGTCAATATGCCTGTCAGCACAAACAGGGGTTAATTTCAGTCATTTGAACACATTGAATGGATTGCCGGATAATTCAGTAATTGATATAGTGGAAGATGATCGCGGCTACATATGGTTAGCAACGCGTGACGGGCTGACTAAATTTAACGGTAGGGAAACAGTAAATTACCGTCATATCATGGGAATAAATTCAATTTCAAATTCAAGTATTATAACAATTGAAAAAGATTTGAAAGGTAATATATGGGTTGGAACTTTTAATGGATTAAATGTTATAAATACTTCAGATAATTCTATTGTTAACCTTGAAACAAAATCTACTGAATATGTTGCGGAAGCAAGAAGTATCACTGATTTGCATTGTGATAAAAAGGGAAGGATGTGGGTTGGAACAGGTGCCGGATTATTTCTCTTTCATCCGAATGATAGTTCATTTGAATTAAAATTGCAGTTGCCTATCATTAATCGTGCTGAAAATTTGGCCTCTGTTTGTTATAAAGGAATTGATGACGACAAATATGGAAATATTTATTGTGCAATAGGTGGACGAATATTCCAGTCTGTAGATGATGGTGCTACATTTAATAAATTAGATCTTCAGCATCAGGAAATTTTGCCCAATGGTGAGGTATGGCTATCTGCAATTAAAGTAATTGATGACTATTTATGGTATGGTGATTGGGGCTTTTCACATTTTTACAAAAGAAATATAAAAACCAATGAACAAGAGGAGATCATATTTCAGCCTTCCGAGTTTCAAAATGCAAAAGAGGTTGCAAGAGATTTTGATAAGGTGGGAAAGGAGGTTTGGGTCTCTACCTATTCTACATATGGTCAAGCTGGTACAGGAGGCATTTATATTTATGACCTCGAAGGAAATTTTAAAAGACATTTATTGCATTCAAATGAAATTAGAGGTTCTATCTCTAATAATCGCGTTTACGCCCTATACGAATCTTCTGATGGTACAATATGGATAGCTACTGAAGCTGGTGTTGACTATTTAAATGCCGGGAGCAATAACTTTGATTCATTTGGAAATGACTTAAGTAATCCGTCATCCTATTGCGGAGGATATATATCAAATATATGCCAGGATATCGATGGCAATATTTGGATAGGAGGTGATAACAATGGGGTATCTCTATTTAACGAAAGTGATGGTTCATTCAAATATTTTAAGGCATCAAACAATAAAAGCACATCTGCAATTACTTCTATTGCAGCTATGTATGCTGGCAGTAACGGTATATTATGGTTATCTGATCATGAAAAAATTATACAATTTGATACCCGAAAAAATGAATTTGTAAAAAATCCAGATGGATCGCTTTTGACAATTTATTCAAGTGATACATCGGTTGTTTGTCTGGCAGAAGATAAAACTGGAAATATATGGATGGGTTTGTGGCAATCGGGTTTGATAAAGTATGATCCAATAAGTAAGAATCTGACAAAATATTCTGTTTATAACAAAGATAAGGAACATTTTATTCCTGAGGATTGGCCTGCAACGTTAAAAATTAGTAATAATACGCTATGGGTTGGATATAACCATTTTGGTGGCCTCGCAAAAATTAATCTGGATACGTGGGAATATCATTATTATACTGGTGATAATACCAAATTTAGTGATGCAACTATTACTTCAATGGTTGAAGACCAGGAAGGAAATATGTGGTTGGTAACTAAGTCAGGCGGAGTTAATGTATTGAATATAAAATCAGGAGATGTGCACTATTATGGAATTTTGGAGGGATTGAATACAGAGAAAATTTATGGAGCAATGATTCATGCTGATCAAACCTTTTGGTTTAGCACTGCAAATGGATTAGCGCACATAGATCCTAAAAACGGATTTGTTGAAAATTTTAACGCACACAATGTTTTAAACGATGCAAAATTAAATGAGTCGGCTTATTGTCTTACTCGGTCAGGTAATATTCTGCTGGCAAGCGATGATAGGTTACTTTCTTTTTCAATCAGCAGGAACAGAGGTGTCAAAAAATCAGATATTTTTTTAACAACAATTACTGTGAACGGCAAACCGATTTCACTAAAAAAATATCAACAAGATCTGGCGTTTTCATATACAGAAAATAATCTCTCATTTGAATTTGATCAAATCAATTTTATTGATGCAAATGCCGACCGATATATGTATATGTTGGAAGGTTATGATAAAGAGTGGATTAATGCCGGCACCCGCAAGTTTGCCAATTATACCAATATTCCGGGAGGTGATTATACATTTAAAGTAGCTATGCTGCAAAATGATGGCACATTAAGCACGCCTGCTGTTATTAATTTAACCATTGATACTGTAATATATAAAAAAGTTTGGTTTATTGTCTGCGTTGTGCTCATTCTTGGTGGAATATTATATTCAATTTATTCTTATCGAATTAACCAATTAAAAAGAATGTTTGAACTGAGAAGTAAAATTTCACGCGATTTGCACGATGAGGTTGGAAGTGCACTGAGTTCAATTTCGATTAATTCTGAGGTTGTAAAGTATAAATTGCAAAATAATCTTTTTGCAGAAAAGGAAGTAGAAAAGATAGGTGACAATGCCAGACAATTGGTGGAATCAATAAGTGATATTGTATGGACAATTAATCCATTACATATAGACCTTGATGATATGTTTGGAAGGATGAAAAATTTTGCAGCAGACATACTAGGCGCAAAGGATATTCATTTTGATCTGGTGGCAGATGAAAATATTGAGAAAATAAAATTAAATATTGAAACACGAAAAAATATTTATATGATATTTAAGGAAGCTATAAATAATGCAGCGAAATATTCGGGTGCAACTGAGGTTAAAATCAGGTTTTCAAATAACAGGGCGCTCACAATGGTGATTGCAGATAATGGAAAAGGGTTTGATGTTAACCGGGAAATTAAAGGAAATGGTTTGAATAATATGATGGCCCGCTCCTTGTCGATTGGTGGCGAACTTGTAGTTACTTCAACTGAGCATGGCACTACCATCATTCTTAATTGTAAAAACAACTAACCCAAATTGGGTATGATGTTTCTGTTTATTTATATCTAATTTTGTAAGAGTTGAATGAAAGATTTAATAGTTACAATATTTGAAGATAATGACAGCCTCAGGGATAGTTTTGAATCATTGATCGCAACTTCGGGAAAATATATTGTCGGTGGTGCATATAACAATTGTTTGAAACTCACTGATAAATTGGCAGACTCCAAACCTGATGTGGTGTTGATGGATATTAATATGCCCGGAATGAACGGAATTGAGGCTGTTAAAGTTATGCAACAATCACATCCCGATATCCCGGTTATAATGCTTACTATCTTTGAAGAACCCGATAAAGTTTTCGCAGCAATTTGTTCGGGAGCAAGTGGATATTTGTTAAAAAACACGCATCCTCAGAAGATTATAGAAGCACTTGATGAGGCACTTGCCGGTGGAGCCCCTATGACGCCTTCTATCGCAAAAAAAGTATTATCCATGATGCAAAAGGAAAATAAAAATGTTAAAAAAGAATTAATTAAACTTAGCGATCGCGAGCGCGAGGTACTTGAATGTCTTGTTAAAGGTATGAGTTATAAAATGATCGCAGCAAATTTGCAAATTGCGGATGGAACAGTGCATACGCACATGAAAAGAATATATCAGAAACTGCACGTTAACTCTGCACAAGAAGCAGTATCAAAAGCTATAAATCAAAAGATCGTTTAAGTGTGATCGACTTCGTTTACGGTTCATTTATGACGCACTTATTAATTATTATTTTAAGTATAAAGCTGATTTTTTTCAACGTTTTTTCAGATGTTAAAAAAACATTAAATTACGCAACTAAACTTTGAAAACATGCTGAAGATTCTTGCTAATATTTTAATCCTTGTGTTAATTTCAATTTTCCTGCTTGGATGTCAAACCAATTATTCGAATTTATACTTAAAAAATAAGTTTAATTTTTGGTCATCTGCCGATTATTTACTTTATAATTATGAATCCCTAAGAAAAGAACAAATTTGTTATAAGGATTCTGAATTATTGACGATATACTCAAATAATGATAGGTGTATTTCAAAATGGCCGGAATTAAATAAAGATGATTTTAATTTAATATTCGATAAAAAACTTGTATATAGTGTTGATTTGTATTCTAACTACATATTTTTCAATATGAAATATAGAGATAATTTCTTTTATACAAGAGTGTTTTTTTTGGTTTATGCTCCAGATCCGGGTTCAATTGAAAGATTAGTTAATGATAATGATTTCTCAGTAAAGCAAATCGACCATGACTGGTATTTTGTTGTTTTCGATTACGATGAATGATCAATCAGTTTTATTTTAAAAAACAATCTCTGTTTATCGTTATTCAAATTAATTGGTTATTTGCTGCTGTTTATGGCTCATTGAATATTGGCTTTTATCCTTTTACATAATTAAATAATTACAATAATACTTTTCCATAGATCAGGAAATTGACGGTATTGATACTACATTAATTACAGATCAAAAAATTGTAAAAAAAGTGCTGAAACATGCTAAAAATGTAATTTTGTCGTTAGTTTTAAATCGTGGGAGAGATATATACACCTGATGATACGAGCCAATTGGATTACAGTTCCTTTGGGATGATGATGGTGGGGAGGAGTTGGGAGAGTGGAACTGGCTACAAATATGGGTTTAACGGGAAGGAGAATGAAGATGAAATTACAGGGAATGATAATATAATAGATTATGGCGCCCGAATTTATGATCCTAGGCTAGGACGATGGTTATCCGTTGATCCATTAAAAGATAAATATGTTGGTTTAAGTTGCTATAGTTTGTCTGCAAACAACCCAATTGCTTTTATTGATGTAGATGGTAGAGAATTTATTCTCTCTATTGTTGTAAATTATCAAGGCCCAGTACCTACAACCGTTCATGATTTAGGAAGCACAAGTCTAAAAAGGGGTGATATTCACATTGCTTTTAATGATAAAACCAATGAATATGATATTACCCTTAACGTTCAAATAAGTTACAGTCAAGCTTTTCAAGGAGAAAATAATATTGAGGATGAAAATCCTGGTCTTTTTAAAGAAATAGATGCGCATGAAAGAGGACACGCGGATCAATTGTTTGAGGCTGCACAAAAAGATATCACCATTAAATTTATGAATGGTGATAAAGAAGTAACTTATACGGGAAAAGCTGATGAAGTATTCACACAATTAGTAACAGAGTATGGGGATCAATTAAGTAAAGAGTATACAATCAAAGTTATGACAGGGCAAATGACAAAAGAGGATGCTGCAGCTGAAATGAATTCTCGATTAACTACAGTTCTAAAAGATGCTGCATTGCAAACAAGTAAACAAATTTCTACTAACATAAGCGATATGAACAATGATATTCCGGCTGTTGAGGCTGACGCAAACAACAGAGCTACGAAAAAACTTGGGGAAAAAGATATTAAATATTTAAATCGGAATCAAAAGACTTATTATAAAGGCAAAGAATTAGAAGATTCTGAAATTAAAATAATATTTAAATAAAACTACCCTATGAAATTTTTATTAATATGCTTAGTCTTTATACAATATGCAAGTTGCAAATCTCAATCTGAGACAGGACAAATAGAGATAAAAGATTTGATTCCAAGTGAATTCATTGATTTTTCATTGGATTCATCTGCGTTTACCATGGATGTCCAAATGCAAATATATGCTGACAGCATCGATTCATTTCAATTAAGCAACTCTTTACCTTATTTCTTATTTAAGTCATGTTTTGATATCAATATATTATTTTGGCCCGATTTTCATCACCCTATTTCACTAAGATCTGAAATTGCAAAGAGAGTTAATAATAAAGAGGCGCTTGAGTTACTACTCCCAAAGCTTAAGGAAACCGAACAATTTTTCGAATGCTTTTATGAAGTTAAAATTCCTGATTCAAACAAATCTTTTTATGAAATATTAAATCTGCGGCGCCAACAATTAGAATAAATTATTACGCTTATGATGAACGCGTAATTCAATGATGTAATGTTATCAACGGTTGTGGTAAGATTACATCGTCAAAATCACTGACACCTTACAAAATGTAGAAGTGGAATCTGACGAATCCATAAGATTTATTTGAATGGAAGTTAAGGAAGCCCCGACCAACCACATGTGTGCCTTGAAGTTTTTTTCGCCTCAGGGTTCTCTTTTTCACAACTACTCAATCCAAAGAACTTCGCCTCAGGGTTCGGCCGGCCAAAAAAAATAAACTAACCCGGCCAACCCTGAGATATGATATGGATTTAATTTCAACATTCCCGGTAAATTAAAAGCAATTAAATCCGTATTTTTATTAAGTGAAACCATCAAATCTTTCAATCGATTCAAGTGGATTAAATTATAATTCCTTTGGGATGATGATGGTGGGGAGGAGTTGGAGTGGAGGGAGTGAGTATAGGTATGGCTTTGATGGAATGGAGAATGAAGATGAAATTGCGGGAAATAATAATGCTTTGGATTTTGGAGCAAGGATGTATGATGCAAGGTTGGGGAGGTGGTTGAGTGTTGATCCATTATTTGCCAAATATTCATCCTTTAGCCCTTATTCGTTTGTAATAAATTCGCCAATATATTTTGTAGATCTTGATGGAAGGGATATTAAGGGTGGTTTTAGTGTTGTGAATAGGTCAGGAGAGCCAATTATTATTGTTGGCAATGGGTTAATAATATCATATACGATGCAAGGTAAGACTTTAAGGGATTATGATTACAAATATTCTCATAATTCCATCAGTGGCGGCCCATTAAATACTTCATTCATTCTTGAAAATAATCAAAGATTTAAAGCCATTGTACATGAAACAAAAATTTTTACCGCTGATGGTTCCATAGCAACGACAAAAACGTTTTCTGGTGAGATTTGGGACGTGTCTAACCCAGATAAGCCATACTTAGTTGGTACAACTGAAGTGTTTGACATAGATGGAATTGATCTCACATCTGGACAATCTGTAAATAATGAAGATGGAATTTTATTTTATGAATCTGATATAGACATGACTAAGTCCCAAGATGATGATATGGTAAAATTTGACAATAACGATGACAATAAATGGGATGGTAATATTGATGTTAAATTTCACTCACCAAAAAATAATGCAGTAAATGGGGTTCTAGGTAGGGAGCCATCCATTGAAAATGATTCAAAGGTGATAATAAGTTCAGAGAATGGCGGATTAGTTTTTGATGTAAGAACAAAGACTGGTGTTGGTATAAAAGGTAAAATTGAAGAAGCTGGTGAGAGTCCAACAATTGCATATCCAACGTTAAAAGAAGATTAGTATGAAACTTTTAAACCTATTTACCGGATCGATGATCTTAATTATGGGGATTATTATGTTTAGGCATTCTTATAAAATGCCTCAATATACTGGCAATGAGTTGTCTGACTACGCATTTACTGCATATCAGCTTAATAGTATGAAATGCGATGAAAAAGAATACTTATACAAAACTGATTGGTATTATTTAAGGAATGTTATGCTTGATTATGTAATGATTGCAAAAATGTGCAATGAAAATGATTGCGAAATGTTACCGCTGTTTGAATCGAAATACGATACGTATATACATATTTTAGCCACGCAGGATTCTAATAGTATTAAGTCAATTATTTACTTAGATGACTTAAAAGGATTTGAAATTTTAATTCAACAATTAAAGGAAAAATGCAATGAAACTGAAAATTGAGTTAATTCCGTTGGCATTATTTTTGTTTAACATTCTGTTATTAATTTATTATTTAATTTTTTGGAGTTATTATTCTCCTAAAGCGCTTGTTTTGATGACTCAATATGCATTCGACAAATGTGTTTTGGTAATACATTTGTTACAGGGAATATCATACTACTTTATTTTAATAAAGGAAAGTGTAAGAGAAATAAAATTAAGAATAATAATAGTTAATATTGTAGTAAGCCTATTTCTTCTATTTTATTTATTGTTTTATCAGAAATATTTCCCTTTTGTATTTTTCAATCCTTGATTAATCTATTAGAAGCCATCTCAAAATTGGTTTGATAATATTTAAATGCAAGCCAGCTGCAATAAGCCAAGAAAATTTACATCATAATTTTCATGTCTAACAACGTAAGCATACGGTAAACTACATCTTGCAAGATTAAATACTTCATGTTCTCTTTGCATGTATGGATAAATGAATGAAAATAAATTTTCCATTGCATGTAACTCAATGGAAAGAAACAGGGCTTTCGATGGCAGCTTACTGCAAGTAACATGGGTTTAATTACCAGACTTTATGTATTCATTGAGTCGTATGAAGAAAAAAGAAAATTCTTCAACCAAGCGGACTACTTATATTCGACTTGATGTTCCGGAAAAAATTACTTCGTTCAGCTTTCTAAAACGCCAAAACATACAAAATCTGCAATTTTTTCGTTACTTTTAAATCGTGAAAGAACCATACACCACAAATGTTTCAGGCAGGGTAGACTCTGATCCCTTTGGGATGATGATGGAGGGTAGATCATGGACCGTTGGGAGTGAGTATAGGTATAGTTTTAATGGAATGGAGCATGATG